>JANMSP010000484.1:0-8883 GCA_031389475.1 Pyrinomonadaceae bacterium | reverse complement strand
AAGAAAAGCACCTTAAACAATGCCGACAGAAAAAAGTTCTCTTTTTCGTTTACGGTTGCGAACATCGCTTGAAAAACTTTGTAAATAAGGACGAAAAGAATAATTAGCAATGCAAACATCGCGAATATAACCGGTATGGCAGCAATCAAAGCCGTGGTATTTTGCCCGCCGAATGCATTGAGTAGAACGATAACGATCAAAATATACGGAATAGCATAAATTATATCCACGATCCGCATCATGAAATTATCTATCCGCCCGCCCATGTAACCGGCGACCGCCCCGTAAGAAACGCCGACAATCAGTGAAACAATGGTGGAAATAATGCCGACAGTAAGCGAGATTCGCCCGCCCTGCAAAACACGCGCAAGCAGATCACGCCCCGAATCGTCAGTGCCCATTGGGTGCTGAAGCGACGGCGGAAACGACTGCACCAATTCGCCGCTACCGACGTCAGAAGGAATATAATCCGCCGTAAACCCGGTTGCCCACCTGATGATCAGCGGCCCGATGGAAACGGCAAAAACCATCAACGTAAGCACGATCAATCCAAAGATCGCCAGCTTGTTCTTCAACAGCCGCTTCCAAGCGTCGCCCCAGAGCGATGTTCCTTTAATAATTTCTACATTCTCTGCCATAAAATATCAGTCTAGAAGTCTCGAAAGTCTGGAAAGTCGGGGAAGCTAAGACTTCCGCAGGTGTTCACTTAAGGCAAAAACCATTTTTCCTTTTTATCGAGTTTTGCATAGGTTTCATCAAAGAACGTCTGACCGATATAATCCAGGTCAAAAGCCAGGTAAAGATGCGACTTCGTTTCCGCGATTGAACCCAGCGACATATTCAGAAAATTAGCAAAATCTTTGTCAGTCCTTCGCCCTTGGCCTTCCGCAATATTAGCTACTACAGAAATCATCGATCGTCTTATCTGGCGTTTCAAATAGAAATCTGCCGCAAAAGTTCCTTTTCCCGATTCAATATAAATTTGCTTTACTAAAATCCGTGCTTTCTGCCATGCCTGAATATCTTCAAACCGCTTAAAACTCGCCATTTAATAAACGCTCCCCATACTTCCACCACTTCCCAGACTTCCCACACTTCCTCGACTTCTTCTTATTCGTAACGAATTCGCGGATCGAGGAATCCGTATGAAATATCGACTATCAGATTGAATATCATTATAAGTATCGACAAAAACGCGACGATGCCGAGCGTCAATGGCTCATCACGGTTCTGAATCGATTGGATAAAAATATTTCCGAGGCCCGGAATCGCGAAAACGCGTTCGACGACGACCGTTCCCGCGAGCAGCGACGCCAAGGCCGGGCCAGTAAATGATACGACCGGAATAATGCCGCCGCGAAGTCCGTGTTTGAGCAGGACGATTGGCTCACTCAGGCCCTTTGCCCTCGCCGTGCGGATATAATCGGAACGCATCACTTCGAGCATCCCGGCACGCGTCAGCCTAGCGATATATGCAGCGTAAATCGCCGCAAGCGTTATCACAGGCAGTATAATATTTGAAACTCCACCCCAGCGGGCAGGCGGCAGGATATATAATCCGAGAGAAAATACGAGCACAAGAATCGGCCCCAATACAAAATTCGGAACCGAAAGCCCGAGCATTGCAATCGCCATCGACCCGTAATCCCACGCCGTATTTTGCTTCAATGCCGCGACTACACCGGCGGTCAGCCCGATGATCAAAGCGAGAAAATACGCCAGAATTCCCATCGTCGCAGAATACGGCAAATGGCGGAAGATGATCGTGTTCACCGAATCGCCGACATACTTTAGCGAATCGCCGAAATCGAAACACTTGAAATTATAACCGGCGGCGGAAAATTGCAGGCCATTCGCCGTCACTTCATCGGGCGATTTTGTCCGGCATGTAACATTGCCGAGCATCAGCAAATACTGCTTGTAAAGCGGCTGGTCGAGGCCGTATTTCTTCTTAATGTTTTGCTCGATCGCAGGCGGCAGGGTTCTCTCGGCAGTATAAAAATTGCCGGGAGCGAGGCGTATCAGCCCCCAAGTTACCGTAACGACGAGGATCGCCATCGGCACAATAATTAAAAGTCTGCGAAGTATGAATATCAGCATTCTTGCTCTTTTTCCTTTGCGGAAGCCTGACCGTAAGGGAGGGCTTTCTTTTGCCCGGCGCTCAAGCCCTCCCTTACGGTCAGGCTTCTGCCCCGGATAAGCTACTCAGTGTTGATCGACGCATTTTTTGCGTCGGTAAAGGCCTTTTGCGACGCGCTCAACCGCTCGATCTGTTCTTCTACCCGTTGATCAAGGCTCGACATAATATTTTCGACATCGCGATCCCATTTTGCGGGGTCGCGTTCGATATAAACGAATTTCCAAGCGTGAAGCGTGCCGGGATTCGGATATAGGCCTTTTACATAAGGCTTTTTGATCCAGTTGGTGGCCTGCGTTTGCAGCGGGATGATCGGCTGTTCCTGCATCATGAATAATTCGGCGCTTGCCAGAATCTCGAGCCTCTTCATTTCATCCGGTTCCTTGTTTGCATCATCCAGCATTTTATCGAATTTCGGGCTGGACCATCCGGTCGAGCTGTCATTATTTTCCGAATAAAAAAGGTTCAGAAACGTAAACGGATCCATATAGTCGCCGACCCAACCGGCACGCGCCATTCCGTTATATTTAAGTTCTTTGCGGTGATTAAGAAAGGTTTTCCACTCCATATTCTTGAGCGGAACCGTTATGCCGAGATTCTGTCGCCACTGCGCCTGCATAAATTCGGCGGAAGCCTTGTTGCTTTCGGCGGTATTGTACGTTAGTTCCACATCGGCGACGGGAAATGTCGGAAAAGAGAATCTGTCCCCGTTCTGCTGCATCGGATAGCCGGCCTCGACCAACAGCTTTCGTGCTTTTTCCGGATTAAATAATCTCGCCTTCCATTCTCCCAGAGAACTTCCCTGCTTTTTCAATTCTTCGGAATAAATTTTGGAACGGGCGACCTCGTATTTCGGGAAAATGCCCTCAGGCGAAAAATCGACGAGCGGTTTTGTGGTTTTACGGAATTTCGCGAGCGCCTCGCGGTCAATGGCAAGCGCAAACGCCTTGCGCACAAGCACATTATTCATCGGAGCTTTCTTTACATTCGTCGTGTAATATTCGACCGCGACTTCCGGCGCGTTGAGATATTCGTGCTTATATTCCTTAATAACATCATTCCACGCGGCGGGAACGGTGTGGTTGTACATCGCATCGACGGAACCGGCTTTATATAGATTCATCATCGTCGTCGCTTCTTCCATCGGGTAAAATTCGATGCGGTCGAGCTTTACGTTCTCAGCGTCCCAATAGCCGGAATTCTTGACGACGTTTAATTGATCGTAGGGGCGGTGGTCCTTTAATAAAAACGCTCCGCTGGTAACGATAGTCGCCGGTTTTGCCCAAGCACGGCCGTGCTTTTCAATCGTTCCCTGATGGACAACGCGGAAAAATTGATGGCCTAAAAGCCCGATAAAAAAAGGAGCGGGCTGAATGAGCTTGATTCGAAAAGTATGCTCATCAATTGCTTCGACACCTACGTCTTCGATTTTGACCGGAACGAATTCCTTACCCTCGGCGGCAGCCTTGATTTTCGGATTTTTGCCGAATAATTCGGTTCGTGCCTTCTCCGAACCCGGAACCGTGAGTCGTTCCGGAAGATCGAGAAACCGGTGAAATTCGGTGTCTGCACCAAAATTATCGACAGTTTCCGCAGGAGTCGCGGCCAGTGTCGATCCATCGAAATCCCGTTTGAGCAAAAATTGCCCGTCCGTGCCTCTAACAAAAGATTTTGCGCCGTTGAAACCTTCAGCGTATTTTATGTAATAAGAAAGGTACGCGTTTTTTGCGGCAAGCTCCGGTTCCAAAGCCCGGCGAAACGTATAAACAAAATCCTTTGCCGTGATTGGATCTCCGTTAGAAAATTTGGCGTTTTTGCGAAGATGGAAAATATACTCCGAGCCATCCGAACCGACTTCCCAGCTTTCGGCGATGCCGGGTATCGGCTCCATTGTTTTAGGATGGTATTCGACTAGCGAATCATACAAAGCCATTAAAACGCGGGCCTCAGGCTGGCCGGTCGGGATTGCCGGGTCGAGCGATTCCGGTTCGGAGCCTGAAATATAACGAAAAACATTTTCCGTTGGCGCTTCGGTCCGTCCATAAAACCCGCTTTTTGCCTGCGTCGTACAGCTGACTAGAAACGAAGACAGGGCGAGAATCGCCAGTCCGAAGCGAATTTGGCTATTTCGGGTTCTGTGCATAAAACGAACTCCTAAGAATGGAACGCAGGCTGCCAGCCTGCAAAAAGCGTCGAAGGAGCCCGGACGCCCTCGTCCGGATGAGCGTCGCTTCGACGCGAACAAACGTTTGGCAACGGACAATGTAAAACGGAAAATGGAAAATTACGATCCGGCATTGTCCATTGCTGTTCGCGTTCGCGGATTCCGCGGGCGGACAAGGTGTCCGCGTTCCTTCCGCTGAGCAGGCCAGCTGCCTGCGTTCCGTCGCAATTACGATTCGCCCTTCGCCTTTTCCGGTTGCCAATTATTGTCGATCAGCACGTCCTTTAACGAGGGAGCGTCAAGGCTGTTCAGCTCGAAACCGGAGACATACGGCTTTACGAGCGAATAGGAAACCGGAAAATAGAGCGGGATCGCGTTGCATTCGAAGATCGCGTTCTCTTCTGCAAATGCCAGCGAATAATCCGTTACGGTATCCGTGCTTTCCGCAGGCAAAACAGGTTCAGCCGTCTGCTTATCCTGTGGTGTTCCGGCGGTATCGGCCGCCGGTAGAGCCAGCTCCTGTAAATCCAATTCAAAGATCGCCCTGAAATTTGCCGCCTCATTCGCCGTCGGAAATACGACGCCGCGCCTTACAAGGTCAAAATCACCGCTTTTCCTCGCGGCCTCGAATTCCGATGCTTCTTTTACGATGATTTCGGTCTCAAGGTTTAAATTCTGCTTCCACATTCGGGCGACCGAGCGGGCGATCCGCTGCTGTATGTCGTTCCGATTGACCAGAAGCCTGATCACGGGAAAGTTTTTGCCATTGGGAAACCCCGATTCGTCGAGCAGTTCGCGGGCCTTTTCCTTATCCTGTGACAATTTTAAGTGGGACTGAGTGCCGAAAGGCAGAAAGGTTAAAGCGGGCTGCGTCGTGCCTTCCATTTCTCCTTCGGTTAGCCGCTCGCGTTCGATGGCTGATGACAGAGCCTGTCGCACGCGGCGATCGGTGAACGGAGGTTTGATGGAATTCACCTCATAAAAATTCAAGGCGCCGTATGTAGTGCGCCGAAAATCCTGAAACGGAGAAAGCAGTTTCAAGGCTAACGGAGCAAATTCTCCGTTCGTAACCGCATCGAGTTCGCCCCGGCGATACGCCTCGAGCGCCGCCTCTACATTATCCATCGGCACAAAACGCACCCGTTCGATCTTGATCGCGTTGCGGTTCCAGTAATTTTCCGACCGGTCGAGCGTAATGCCGCCAGTTCCGTTGCCGGCGATCCGGAATGCTCCGTTCGTCACGATATCCGCGTCAGGCTTTTCGAATTCCTGATCGTCGCTATAAACCGGGCTGAAAATCGGATGGGCCACCAGCTTCGGAAAATCTTTGTCGGGTCGGATGAGTGTTATCTTCAAAACCAAATCCGTTTCGGCTGCAAATCCTAATTTAGTCTCGGTTTTGATCTCTGAATTATTTGGTGTTCGCTCCGCCGAATTCGAATTCTGCACAATTCCTGATTGCGGAATGGAAGTGTTGGAATTACTCGCTCCTTGCGGTAGCAGCGGCGCGTTGCCGTTGGTGAGCGAATTCAGCAGAACATCGGCTTCACCGTCGTCAGTTTCTATAGGTTCGGGTTTTCGTGCGGGAAGGCCGGAGATATTGTTCAGCAGATAGTCGTGCGCCGCATCGCTGCCCATTTCGGCCAGGCGCCGCCACGAACGGACAAAATCCTGCGCAGTCACTGTTTTGCCGTTCGACCATTTTGCATCCCTTCGAAGGTAAAATGTCCAAACCTTGAAGTCTTCGGACGATGTCCATTTTTCGGCGACACCGGGCGTTTCCTTAAGCGATTTTGGATCGGTATTCGTCAGTCCTTCGAATAAAGCCCTGACTACATCGGTTTCCGGAGCCGCAGATGCCTTTGCCGGATCGAGTGTTTTCGGGGCCTTACCGTTGCTCCAACGAAATTCCTGTTTGGCGGGCGGAACTGTTCCGGCGTAGAAGGGCTCGGGCTGCGGCTTATCTATTTCACTGCAAGAAGAGAGAAAAATTACAGCTGAAAGGCAAAAAAGCACAATCAATCGGCCTTGGTCGAAACGATTTAGTTGTACGCTTTTGTTCTCCATTTAAAGTTGGGCGGAAGCCTGACCGTAAGGAAGGGCTTTCTCATGCCCGGCGCCTAAGCCCTCCCTTACGGTCAGGCTTCTGCCATAAAAAACCACGAACTGTATAAAAACGATCAGTGGCCGCAAATCTTCAGTTTTTCGTAAACGTCGACCACCTGCAGCCGCGTATTTTCCAAATCTTTAGATGTATCGATCAGAAAATCCGCATAAGATTTTTTCTCATCCTGCGGCATTTGGGAGGCAATTCGCTGACGGGCGCTGCCTTCACTCAATCCGTCGCGAGAGATAAGGCGCCGCAATTGTATGTCCGGTTCGCACCAAACAACAATAAGTTTATTAAATCGTTTGTAACCTCCCGATTCTATCATCAAAGCGGCGTCAACGATAGCAATTCCTTCCGGGTCTTCCGTTTCGCGTTCGCTCAGCCAGGCGTTTTGAGCCTCGAAAACGAGCGGATGGACTATCGAATTGAGCAGGAGGCGTTTGGATTCGTCGGTAAAAACGATGGCTCCGAGTTTTGCCCGGTCGAGCGTTCCGTCCGTTTGCAAAACAGACTCGCCGAAATTCTCAGCGATCCTTTGCAGGCCCGGCGTGCCGAATTTTACGACATCACGGGCGATCTGATCCGCATCGATAACGTGAGAGCCGAGTTCACGAAAAACATCGCAAACACCAGATTTGCCAACCGCGATGGAGCCTGTCAAACCAACCGTCAACATAATTGAAAATGGATAATTAAAAATGGAAAATAAAGAACTAATGCGTTACCTAATAAGTTTCGAGGTTTTAATCGACGAGGTCAGGAGCTTTTGCAGCTCTTGGCAATCGACTAGTAACGACTCAGCCTGCTTTTCGTTTATATAATCGCTGTCCCGCAAAAGGCAAAGCCAATAGTCTGTTTCAAATGATTCTTTAAGAGAAATTGAAAGTTTATGTATGAAATCAGCCCTTGACTGTGCTTGATTTGCTTCGGCAACGTTTGCCCCAATAGAGGTTCCTGATCGCAGGACTTGTTTAGATAAGACATACTCTCTTTTTTCCTCGGCCAAATGTTTATAAAGTTTAATGATTCGCAAGGCAAATTTATACGATTTTTTCTTTATCACATTTTCTTTATTTTCCATTTTCAATTTTCAATTTTCCATTAGCTTTCCCGTGTCTTTTCGCCAGTTTCGCAACGTTAAATTCGGCTATTTCCAACAATGTTAATCCAAGTTCATCGGCACACGCGGAAATATACCAGAGCACATCGCCTAATTCATCCTTCAGCTTCAGCCGCGTTTCTTCGGTGATCTCGCCGCCGAAATCGCGTTGAATTTTTTTAACGATGTTGGCGACCTCGCCTGCCTCTCCGGCTAATCCGAGTGTCGGATATTCAATGTTGCTAAAACGCCGTGGATAAAGGGCCGTTTGGCTCGCTTCGGTTTGGTAGTCTTCAAATTTCATAAAAAATGGTCTTTTCGTCTTGTTCGGATTTCGTTCCTCTTGATCCGTGGTCAAAATCTTTTTTTACCACCGAACAGGATGAACAAGACGAAACAAGAGGAACAAGAAAAAGAAAGTCTTCTTGCGGCTAACTGCTTCTTCGCATCTTCGCTGCATCAACGGTGTTTTTCATCAGCATCGCGACCGTCAGCAACCCAACGC
This sequence comes from Pyrinomonadaceae bacterium, assembly GCA_031389475.1. Lineage (GTDB taxonomy): Bacteria > Acidobacteriota > Blastocatellia > Pyrinomonadales > Pyrinomonadaceae > OLB17. The sequence goes on along the minus strand of JANMSP010000484.1, from coordinate 868 downwards.
CGCCCGGAACCGGTGTAAAATTCGCCGCTCTTGCCATTGCTTCCTTTGGATTTACATCGCCGACAAGCGTGAATCCGCGTTTCTCGATTGTGGCAAGTCGTTTTTCCAAATCTTCGCCGTCAAAAAACTCGCGGATCGCTGCCGGGTCGGAAACATTGTTAATGCCGACATCGATCACGGTCGCTCCCTCGCGTATGTGTTCGCCGCGAACGAATCCCGCACGACCAATCGCCGCCACAAGAATATCTGCCTGCCGCGTGATCGCGCCCAAGTCTTTCGTTCGCGAATGGCAGATAGTGACGGTCGCACTTTCATTCAAGAGAAGCATCGCCATCGGTTTCCCGACGATATTGCTTCGCCCGATGATAACGGCGTGCTGGCCGGCGATCTCGATGTTCGAGCGTTTTAGAATCTCGATCACTCCCGCCGGAGTACACGGAACAAGTGATTTTTCACCTTGTGCGAGCCGCCCTACGTTCACCGGATGAAAACCGTCCACATCCTTCGCCGGATCGATAGTTTCCAGGATCTCGCTCGAATTTATCTGCTCAGGCAGCGGCAGTTGTACGAGAATTCCGTCAACCTCGTCGCGTTGATTCAATTTTTTTACAAGAGCCAGCAAATCGCTATGCGAAGTTTCCGCCGGAAGATGATGATGCTCCGAAATTATCCCTAATTCTTCCGAAGTCTTTACCTTGCTGCCGACATAAACGGCCGACGCCGGATCTTCGCCGACCCTCACGACCGCCAGGCAGGGCCGGAATCCTTGCAAGGTTTCGAGAAGTTCTATTTCTTCGGCAACCTCGGCTTTTATTGCGTCTGCAAAGGTTTTGCCGCTTAAGATGTTTGCTGTCATATGATGAATTTT
>JANMSP010000469.1:0-9600 GCA_031389475.1 Pyrinomonadaceae bacterium | reverse complement strand
GTACGACCCAATTTTTGCGGCAGTTGTTCCCATTCTTCCATCTTCGCCAGACTGAAAGAACACATGCAGAATGGGCGGACGGCGAGCGTTTCGCGGACATTGACACGGCAATCGAACTCCTCGAGACGACGGCAAATATCCTTTGCTTCGATCCAGTATGTCTGCCCGAAAAACGGCATACTCGAAAGATTCTCGAATTCCCACCACTTGTCGCTTCGTTTGAGATCGTTAAACTCCTCCTGAAGAGAATGCGATTTCATCACCAAATCGTGGCGTGCAGCGAAATATTCCGCGAAGGCGCGTTGGAATCTGTCCCAAAGATAACCCAGTTCCCGATTGTTCGCGTCGGTCGGCGTAATGTAGCTGACATCCGAGATCTGGCCGAGTTTGCGTCGCAGCTCCTCGATCGTTTCATCCTGCGTCATTTCGCAAACCGCCAGATACTCCTGTATTTGCGCCCGCAGGACCGATCCCTTTATAAAATGGTCGAGCGTTTCGAGGTCACGCGTGCACCTTTCCATTTCCTTTTCCGAATCGAAAAAAGCTTCCGCGATCCTTTCCAGACATTCTTCCAGGGTCATTCTATCCTGCGACGCAGCATTTATGCCGTCAGCAATAGAGCCGATAGATTTAGTTGACCGGGCCGCGAGATTCCAAACCCGCACATTCAAAATATCTTCCGGAAGTTCGGCAAATCGTCCGAGAACCCTCGAATTTTTCCATTCGGCGCTCCAATCTTCGAAAGCCTGTCTCAGCATTTCGCGGTCGGCAGCGTCCTCGAATGATTTAAAGCCTTGATTCCTGGTAAACACGCTTGCCCAACGAACTAACTTCTTGAGCGAGTAAGAACTATCGACCGGCTTCGCAACGCCGACAATATCGTCCCATATGATCTGAAGGTCAAGCGATCGGCTTGAGATTCGGTCGCCCTGCGAGGTGACGAAATCGATCTGCCGCTCGGCAACCAGTGCAGTAAGTATCAGATGTTGAGCTTCCCGCACAAGGCCGTGAGGTGCCTTGCGAAGTTGGGCGTAAATATCTTTCAAAGATACGGTCGCATCACCGCCGGCCTCAACCAGTTTGAAAATTTCGTACGCAAGCGGTAATGCGGCGAGATTTTCTTCAGATTCCGGTACAAACTTTCCGGCTTCGAGCCTGACTAGGCCGAGCGGCAGTGCAAATGATTCGGCCAGCTGCTGAACCGCGGCAAGATTTTGCCTTGTCCCGCTGTAAAGGTCTGTGACGAGCGCCGCGACCTCAACCATTCCAAGCCGTTCGGGAAAGTACGGATGCTCCGGGTAACGAGTATCGAACAACGGTTCGAGCATCGTCGAAAACATCTCCGAGAATGTAGGAACAGCCCGGGCTTTTTCTGTAAAGTTATAATCGAATCCGTCGATTATCAGCTTGCCGTCATCAAGAAAACGGCGATTGAAGATCTTGTTGACCGAGACTGCATGCGAATGAACCGCGGAGCGGATCTGTTCTGAAAACCTCTCGCGTAATTCTGCATCGGTACTCAATACATAGTAACGAAGAACAGTGTCGATCTCGTCCTTTCGCAGTTCATCCGGCCGCCAGATGATCCTCGAAATTTCGCTCGTCGGGTCGCCGGTATCAGTTTGTTCGCTCTGAAGATTGATTACAACTTCCCAATCAACAGCATCACTATATGGCGGTACGTGGCTATCCACCGCATTTTCATCCGATTTCCACACGACACGCCCGCGGCGCCAGCCACCGCGCCAATTGACCTGGCTGTCCATCCAATTTTTTACGACCGGATCGGAATCAGCGGAAAACGAACAGTCTGAAAACCGGTCCATCAGCAGCCGCCGCATGATCTTCGGCACGACATCGGATGGTACGCTGGGTATTACCGCATCGACGGCCTGATTGAGATTGTCCTTGCTGCTTACCTTAAAGCCGTACCTGGTTTCCAGCCCTTCGCCGGAAAACGAGCGGACATCGTCAGGCATGACCTCGGCAAAATTCGCGATCAGCCCCTCGACCGTCCCAACTGCTTTTCCGGGGTCGGCCTCATCGAAAATCAGCATCGACGCGCATATCTCGTTGGCCGTCGCTCCCTGGCCATCCAGTGACAGAAGCAGCAGAGCCTTCAAGACAAGCTTCGCCTGCAACCGCTGCATAACCGGAATTTTGCTGACGACGCCCGAATTCAGGGAATCGTACGCGACAAAAGCTTCGCGTAAATCCTCGATCTTTCTGAGACCGGGCTCGGCGTTATCAAAAACTTCATCAAGCGCAATTAAAGAATTTGCCGGACGGCCAAGTATGCGCTCGCCGGCGTCGGCGGCAAAACTCAATAATGCAAAATCGTGAACGTATAAACGGACATACGGAGCTACTTCGAGAATCGCCGGATGCAGAGGATAGAGTGTCGAAAACTTTTGCTCACTCCATCTGAAACTCGGCAGAACTTCGCGGAAATATTGGTAGATCTCGTGCAGCATCGGCTGCATCTCACTGTTTTTAGGAAATACGTTAGTGTTGACGACCTTGTATAAGTGGTCCTGATCGAGATAATCGATCGCAAAAGCCCTTGCGATAGAAGAATTCGGACCGTCAGCACCGGCAATGTCATCGTCAAGCGCTACGCCGACGAATATATTCAGTTCCTTCGCGGCTTCCGCTATCTCGCTCAGAAACATACCGTCGTCGCGTGCAACGCGAGTGCCGCGCTCAAATGCCGTATCGATCATCAGGACAAACGGCAGATCGCCGGTCTTATCGCTGATAGTTTTTAGAATCTCCGCAAAAGTTCCTTCGAGATCGGACGGGCTGAACTCGAAAACCTTAGATACGCCGTACTTAAATTCCTCCAATAACGTCTCGTGCGTTCCCCGCCTCACATACGCAACGGGATAATGCCGGCGTAACAGCCCTTGGGCGCTAGCCGTAACGTGCTGCTCGCCGATCTTAGTACGCAATTCCGGATGTGCGGCCAGAGCTCCGAGCGTCGCAAGAAAATGGCTTTTACCGACTCCCCGGTAACCGGCCAACGCCAGGGCCGCTCCGCTTTGGACCTGAACATTCGAAATGCGGTCAAGCCACTTTCCCATCAATTCGGCGGTCACATCTGTAAAGTGATAGCTCGAAAGCGTCAACGCGGGGTCGGCAAGCAGATCTCGCAAGATCTTAAACGATCTGACCTCGACGATGTCTTTAACTTTTTCTTGAATGCGTTTCATGTGATAACGAGAATCATTTGCAGAACTGACGCCGATAATCGGACGGCAAAGGTATGATGTAAATGGAATATGATTCGGGCCAGGACTAGCGGCCATGAAATTGGCCGTGAGAACATTTTATCAAGTTTAAGCGGGAAATAAAAGGTTTTTCATCATATTATTATCAAAACGATTCGCTCGGTTAATTTTTTGCGGCAAATTCGCAACTATCTGTGTCGGTTCTGCATCATAAAGTACGTTATAATCTCAGAAAGTTATTTTACGTTTATAAGTTTCCACGGAGGGTTCCGATGCAGAAAGGCAGAATTCACAAATTTAGTGCATTCATGATGGTTTTGGCCGTTTGGTTTAGCGCGGTCGCGTTTTTTCCAATTAGTGTCGCAGCTCAAAAAGCGGATGATACTAAGAAAGAGAAGAAGGAGAAAAAGGAGCAGAAGCCGACAGCAGCGGTGCAGACTTCTGATCCGAAAGCACTGTCCGCAAAGGATGATCCTTCGCAGATCGGTAAACGCAAGATCAATAACGGTACCGACAAGTTTTTCGGCTTTCTCGGCGGCTCGCAGTCGAAAGAGATCGAATTGGGGCGACGACTCGCCGCTCAGGTCGAACAGCAGGCAAAACTTGTCGAAGATCCTATCGTCACGGAATACATCAATCGCGTTGGCCAGAACGTCGTTCTTAATTCCGACGCAAAAGTTCCTTTTACAATAAAAGTCATCGACAGCGACGAAGTCAATGCCTTTGCTCTGCCCGGCGGATTTTTCTTTGTAAACAAAGGACTAATTCTCGCGGCTGACAACGAAGCCGAGCTGGCAGGTGTTATGGCCCACGAGATCGCTCACGTCGCGGCGCGGCACGCTATGGAAAATCAGGGCAAAGGAACGCTGATAAATTACGGTGCTCTTGCCACTATTATTTTCGGCGGGCCCATCCTCAGCACAATAGTCCAGAACGGCGGCGGTATTCTCGCCGGACTCGCGGGACTCAAGTTCACCCGCGGCGCGGAAGAGGAAGCCGATAACCTCGGGGTGCAGTATTTATATGCTTCGGGCTACGATCCTACAGCAATGTCCACAATGTTTGAAAAGCTGGCATCGAAGAACAAAAAGAAACCAGGCTCCGTTGCTAAACTTTTTTCATCGCATCCGCAGGCGATCGACCGCCGGGATACGAGCCTAGTGCGCGTTGCCCGCTTTTCCGAGAAGGACGAATATGTGATCAGCACCTCCGAATTCAATCGGGTTAAGGCTCACCTGCTCAGGCTTACAAACGCAAAAGCTGGGGTTACCAGCGACATTGACGAAGACGGCAACGGCAAGCCGACGCTGAAACGTCGCCAACCTGAAAGCGATTCGACCGATACGGACAGTGGTTCTAGCAGTTCATCTTCCGATGGCCCGCCGCAGCTTAAGAAGCGAGGCGAGCCTACCGAACCTACACCGACTCCGAAACCATAATCCTAGTAGCGAGTAGATGTCCATAAGAGACTGCCTTTTTCGGCAGTCTCTTTTCATGTCTAAATGTCCGCACTAGCGGGCCAATTTTGCTTTCAGCCGCGCGATGTCGGCAGCATCCGAGGCGAGACTCAAGGCTTTCTGCCAAGACGTTTTAGCGAGGTCGGCTTTTCCCTGTTTCTGATATACGTCGCCGAGATGCTCGTTAATGGTGGACGATCCGGTGTCGATACGTGCGGCCTCCTTCAGGCTCTTTTCGGCTTCGGCGAATTTGCCGAGTTTGAAATAAGCCCAGCCGAGACTGTCGAGATAAGAAGGATTTGTCGGATCGACCTTGACTGCCTGCTCGATAAGGCCGAGAGCTTCCATAAAACGCTCGTTGCGTTCCAGCAGAAAATAACCCAGATTGTTAAGTGCTATCGGATTGCCCGGTGTTTCTTTAATTAGCTCACGCAGAGTCTTCTCGGCGCCGGAAAAGTCGCCAGACATTTGCTGGGCCGTTGCAAGCGTCAGTTTCGCGATCTGCTTTCTTTCCTTTCCGATAGCAATCGCAAATGCCTGATTTGCGGCCTCGGACGCCTCCTTGCCGCGATTTGCCTGGCTGTATAGATTTGAAATAAACAAGTAATTGGAAAACTTATCTTGTGCAGGCAGAGGCAGCGAAACCGCGGAGCCGCCTATTTCCGGTGAAGTGATAAGGCCGGGCTTAGGCTCCATCAAATTCTTTATAAGGGCCACGGCTTCATCGACCCTTCCAGTTTCGGTGAGCATTGTCGCTTCGAGCCTTATAAATCCATGATCGTTCGGAAATTTCGCGCGAACCGAGCGGATTGCGGCAAGAGCTTCAAGCTTTTTACCACTTTCACGAAGAAAGGATATTAGCTGGCGGTCACTAAAAAGGTCGTTTTCGCCGAAAGCCTTTTTGGAGCGGTTGATGACGGCCAAAACCCTTTCCGGTCGGTCGGCCGCTTTATAAGTTTGAATCAACTTTTCAAAAACGAACATTATGAACTCTCGTTCGTCAGCGGCAGGCGATTCGGCATTATTCGAGGCGCGTATGGTAAGCGATTCTTCAAACGCCGCGGCCGATTCACTGTACAATTCCGCTTCATTGTAAAGATCGCCAAGCGAGACGAAAAGCGCGGACGCACTATCGCGATCGCTTGTCAGTAATTTCGCGGAGGAGGAGCGAAGAAGTTCCGATGCATCTTCGATCTTACCCGATCGGGCATATACCTTGGCCAACAAATCTATCAGGGAAACGTTTGCGGGATTGGCGAATACGGCCTGCTGCAGCGATTGGAGAGCTACTGTTGCGGATTCTCCCTTTGTTGCTTCAAGCGCCTCGCGGAGCAGATCGATGGCGGCAGGGCTGCCCGGATCTTCGGCAATAACAATGCTTAACGTTTCAATCGCTTCCTGCGTGCGTCCCGCTTGCAGAAGAGCCGTACCGAGTTTTAGAGATGCCGCTTCCGGCTGCAGGCTTTCTTGCGGCCCCATGACCAGTCCATAAAATAGAACATCGACCGGCGGAGCGGCGTTGTGCCATTTTCGAAGCGCGTCTATTTGTTCGGCGGTCTTTCCCGTTTTGGCGTAAATCTCGCTTAGGAACGCCCACGCTTCGGCATTTCTCGGATCCAGTCGAGCAATCTGCTTCCACTGCGCTACTGCCTTATCGCTGAATACCGCGTTTATCTTCTGGTTTTTTAGGCCGCTTTTGAAACTATAAAGCCGGGCCAATAGCCGGTGGCCGCCAAAACTATCGGGTTCGATCTTGACTGCTATGGAAGCCAGGTTGATTGCCTCATCTATTTCCGCTTCGCCTGCCGCGCGACGGTTAATCTCAAGCTCCGCAAGCGCCGTATAGCCTTCGGCAAGCGTCGGATCGAATTCCACGGCCTTCTGGAATGCCTCGCGGGCAATACGATTGGAAACGGCGTTTGCGGACGGCGAACCACCGCGCTTTGTTCGCCAAACGAATCGCTGGCCTTCGAGCAATTTAGCAAATGCCTGTTCGCGGCGTTCGCGCGGCGGACCCTGGTTCACATTCAGGCTCGCAATTGCTTTGGCGGCTGTTTCGGAAAACAAAGGCGTCGGGCCGGGGACGTGTAAAATTTGGCCGAACGCGGAGCCGGCAACCGTGGCCGAGACAATTAGCAAGCTTCTTAATCTCATGATAATCGATACAAGAAAAGCGGCCTGTTACAACCGCTTTTAAAGGAACCCGATAACTCAGCTTATCGCAACAAAATAAGCCGTTTAACGGCTATTTATTTTCAGGCAATTTTGGAGTCGCCTGCTGAGGGACAACCGCCTGTTTTTGGGAAATTACCGTTGTTAGTGCTTGAGGAATCTGGTTGACAAGAATATCGCCCTGATTTTCGATGATCTGATCGATCAACTCGAATTTTTCCTTGTCGAAATTGCTTGTCATCAACACGCCGTTTTTATCGATAGTCATCGGATAAATTCCGAAAAGCTGATTTTTGAAGTTGGAAAAGAAAGATGCAGCTTCCGGCGGCAGAACTTTCATCCGTTCGGGGTTCGCCTCCGGAACCGTTGCTCCGATTAACTGTAGCTGCTCCTTCGATTTCTCTACCCAATCACTGTTAGGATAGTCGCGAACGATCTGCTGGAAATAGCGTGCGGCCTGGTCGGTTTCTTCTTCAACAAGGTAGGTATTTGCGAGTTTATATAGGGCTTCGTCCTGGAAACTGAAATTCGGGTACTTTTCCAGGATTTCGCGGTAACGCGACTGTGCTCCCTTTAATCCGCCCTTCTTTTGATCGACCGACTGGGTGTAGTAATAATTGGCAATAAGTAAATTATGCAGTCCTAAATTGTCCTGGACCTGCAAAAGACGTTCTTCAGCATCTTTTTTGAGGATCGAATTCGGGTACTGAGCGAGCAAAGCTTTTAGCCGAGTTTCAGCACGCTTCGCACGTGTCGCGTCGCGGTCGGGCAACCCGATCTGCCTCATTTCAGCTTCACCGATCTTAAGAACCACGCGGTCGGCCAGCGGGTGCGTTGGGAAAAATGTCAGCCATTCCTGATATGCCCCAATCGCCTGAATAAGTGCGCTTGTCGAGCCTTCGAGAAAAAAGGAATCGGCGACGGCAAGCTTGGACATCGGCAGGTAGGGCGAATCGGGATAAGTGGTAATAATGGTCTGGAATAAAAGACGCCCGACATCGAAATTTTTCTTTCGGACTTCGCGGGTCGCCACGATAAATAATTCGCGGTCGCGTCCGGGAGTGACGGCTCCGATCAATTCCTCGTATTCGTCATTACCGCCGCCGCCAAAAATGCCCAGGAATTTTTTCTTTTTCTTGATCTCGCGAGCTTTACCGACATACGATTCCGGATTTGCACGGGCACCCGCGGTTTCGACCTGCACAGCGTCGGCACGAGTCTGCAAGTCTGCCACGGCGGCTTCAAATTGATCGACTTCACTAGTCTCGAATTTTTCGGCACGGTCGGCCTTGCCGCGCAGGCTGTTGACGTCAGATTGGAGAGTCGAAGCTTCTTTCTCAATCGACTTCAATCTTGCGTAAGGCGTGTCGGCCTTCGTCTTATCTTCCTTCTTTTCCTTGTTCTCTTCCTTTAGCACGGAGGCGGCACTTGTAGCCGATCTGCGAATCGTCTCCAGCTTTTGTCGCATTACATCGAGCCGTTGCCCAATAGAACCATCACCCGGCTTCGTCTGCGCCAAAGCGTTAGAGCTAAAAGCTAGTACGGCCGCAAGCGTTAGAAAAAGAGCCTTCTTAGTAAATAAAACCATAATTCCTCATTTGCTAGGTTCTGATTTCAAGCTTCAGTTTGTCTTAAGCCTGGAGGCGAAGACAAGCTAAAGCTTGAACTCAGAACCTAGACCCAACCCGTTCCTTTGTCGATCAATTGCCTTACAGCTTCGGCCGGATCGTCCTTCCCGTAAACCGCCGAGCCCGCTACGACGATCTCAGCGCCTGCTTTGACTACTTCAGAGATGTTCGATGCATCAACGCCGCCATCAATCCCGATCCTTACATTTAATCCCCGATCGTCGATCATTCGCTTTAAACGCCGAACCTTATCGGTCGAGGTCGCGATATATTTTTGCCCGCCAAAACCAGGATTTACCGACATCAGCAGAACAAAATCCGCGTACGGTAATGCTTCTTCGAGTGCCACCAGCGGCGTTGCCGGGTTAATCGCTATTCCGGCCTTTCCTCCCGATTCTCTGATCGCGGTCAATGTCCGCTGCAGATGCACATCGGCTTCGACATGCACCGAAACCATATCGGCTCCGGCCTCAACGAAAGCAACGGCGTAACGTCCCGGTTCCTCGATCATCAAATGACAATCGATCGTTAATTTCGTTTCTTTTCTTATCGATTTAACGACGGGAAGACCAATCGTGATATTCGGGACGAAATGGCCGTCCATCACATCGACATGCAATATCGTTGCACCGCCAGCCTCGACTATCCGGATCTCTTCCGCTAGCCGTGTAAAATCAGCCGATAAAATCGAGGGTGCAATTTCAAACATTCAGTAAATTTCTTCTACTTTGTTGCGTAAAAATGGTTTCCGGTTGCACTTAGCGCCTACGGCCGCTGATTCCGCAAACGCTGTTCGGCCGGACCGGGTTTTACCGGAGATTTTGGTTTAACTGGCGGGCCGGTAGACGTGTTCTTATTTGTCTTTTCGCCTGGCTCGACTGGATCTTTCCTACTCTCGCCCTCTTTCGAATTCGAATTGCCGGAGCTGGAATTTGAACTAGATTCGTTTCCGATCACGTCACGGGTAGTATCGGCCTTTTTCTTGGCGTTGGTGTTCGTGTTTGCCTTAGGGTTTTTCGGTTTGTCTGAGATCATTTCCTCGATCTTCTCGTCATCGTCTGTTTCGAGGTCTTTTTTCCAAGATTTGGGGACTTCTTCGCCCTCAATTCCGGC
>JANMSP010000436.1:0-2607 GCA_031389475.1 Pyrinomonadaceae bacterium | reverse complement strand
CGACGCTTGAGATCCTGAAGAACACGATAGTCCTTGTCGTAACGGGCGAGAATCCCGACGGCCACGAGCGGTTTGCAACATGGTACAACTCGGTCGCCATCGGCAGTCCGGACCGCAACGCCATCGAGCACCGCGAACCGTGGAGCATTTACGGGCGTTTGAGCCATTACCGCTTCAATCTTAACCGAGACACGCTGGCGATGACGCAGAAGGAAACTCATAACATGGCGAAGGCTTATAACGAGTGGAATCCGCAGCTTGCAGTCGATCACCACGGCCAACCGTCGCAGTATTTTTTCCCGCCGACCGGGTTGCCGACCAACCCGAATCTGCCGCAGCCCGTAACCGCCAAATGGGAAGAAATTTACGGCCGTGCGAATGCCAAAGCCTTTGACGCTAATAAATGGGATTATTACATCCGCGATGTTTTCGACGCTTTTTATCCGGGATATTGGGATATGTACCCGTCACTAAACGGAGCCATCGGCATGACCTACGAAACCGACGGCGGCGGATTTAAAGGGTTGAACTGGACACGCGAAGACGGCACCATTGTGACGTTCCGCTCGTCGATCGCCAAGCATTACGTCGCTTCGATGACGACGCTCGAAGCCAACGCAAAAAATAAAAATGAGCGGCTCAAGGATTTTTACGAATTCCGAGCCAACGCAATGCGGGACGCCGCAAAATCGAAAATGAAACGCGTTGTGATCGTGCCGGGCAGCGACCGCGTGAAATCGGCCCAGTTGATCGAGCTTCTTCGCCGTTCGAATATAGAGGTCAAGGCAGCCAGTTCGTCGTTCACATCCGCGTCGGCGCATACATACATGGAAAAAGATTCGCGGGCCGCGTCAAGAACCTTCCCCGCCGGATCTTATATAATCGACCTAAATCAGCCGCAGCGAATCTTTATAAAATCGATTCTCGAACAAGACACACCGCAGGATAAAGCATTTGTCGATGACAATATGGCCCGTTTCCGTCGCAACCAGCTTCGCGGAAAGGGACAGGCGAAGGAAGATTACGGATTTTACGACATCACCGCGTGGTCACTACCGCTTGCCTTTGGTGTGGAGGCTTTCTGGACGGAAGACGTCGGAAACGTCGCAGGTACAACGGTGACGGAAGAAATGCTCGCCGATGCAAAACGCGGCAGCGTTAACGGCCGTGCCGGAATCGCTTATATTATTCCATACGAAACCGACTCGACCGGAGCGATGATGATGCGGCTGCTGCAAAAAGGCTTTAAGGTCGCCGTCGCCACACGCCAATTGAACGCCGGAGGGCGAAATTGGGACCGCGGAACCTTTGTTGTTCGCGTCTCGCGAAATCCGGCAACGATCCATGATGAGATCGCGAAACTTTCCCGCGATATGGGTGTCAACGTCACGGCGATAAACTCAGGCTATTCGGATGAAGGTGATACGAGCGTCGGCGGCGAAGCGGTCTACTCTCTCCAGGCACCGAAGATCGTCATCGCGGCAGACGAAGGCATAGATGCCGAATCGTACGGCTCGATCTGGTGGACGCTCGAACAAAACGGCGTGGCGTTCACGCCGATGAGCATCAATTCGATCAAGAACGGCGGACTGAAAAATTACAACGTTTTAGTACTTCCTGATGGCAATGTCAGCCGCTATTTCAGTTCGTTTGGAACGGGTGGCGTCTCGACTTTAAAAGAATGGGCCTCGAATGGCGGAACGATCGTGACGGTTCGCGGAGCATCGGTCTTTGCCGCTCTCAAAGATGTTGCCATGACCACGGCAAAACTCGTCGGAAGTACGGACGATGAGGAAAAAGGCAAAACTTCCATAGATGAAAAAAAGCCCGAGCCGTCGCCTTCACCAAAACCGAAAACGGGCGAACGAATGGAACCCGAACCGAATCCGGGAATAGAATTGAAATCCGACCGCGCTGACGGCATCGCGCCAACCTTGCCGCCAATTGCCTCGCCGTCGGCGAACAACAATAAGGTGCCCGAAGCCCTTCCCGGCTCGATCATGCGTGCAACCGTTGACCGCACGACATATCTTACGTATGGCGTCAATCAAAATGAATTGCCGGTTATCTTGGGCAGCGGCTATTTTTTCAGGTATTCTAAGGAAGGAACGAATGCGCTGGTTTTCGACGCCAAACCCAAAAAGCCGCTGACCATTTCGGGTTTTGTTTGGGAAGGTAATACGGAAGAACTTTTGCAGGGTACTGCCTATGTTATCGACGAGTCAACGGGCAGCGGACATGTGATCCTGTTTGCGGAAGACCCGTTCTTCCGGGGCCTGTTCCGCTCGACGACGCGCCCGTTCTTTAATTCGATTTTGTTTAACGGAGTATTCTGATAAGTGCGCAGTTAAGAAAGTCTGGGAGATCTGGTAAGTCGTGAAGAATTTCACTTCGCTTACTAGACTTCCCAAACTGTCTGACTTCCAAAACTGAGATTATGTTTACCATAAAAGCAGGTTACAGCGACCAGATAGAATTCGCTTCAAGCGCCGAAAAAGTCCGCGAGTTTTTCCGCGATATGAAAAACTTCGCCGACCTGATGCCTGGTGTCGCGAGTATTTATGAAGATGCAAAGGGCATTACTCATTGGAAGATCGACGCGGATCT
>JANMSP010000428.1:0-6599 GCA_031389475.1 Pyrinomonadaceae bacterium | reverse complement strand
AAGTGAGCTCTTCGGTTACGAGAAAGGTGCTTTCACCGGAGCCATATCGTCAAAAGAAGGCAAGTTCGAAGCAGCGGCCGGCGGGACGCTGTTTCTTGATGAGATCGGCGAACTGGCGGTCAATCTTCAGGCCAAGCTCCTAAAAGTCGTAGAGGAAAAAAACATTACGAGGGTTGGCGGAAACCGCGCAAGACAGGTCGACGTCAGGATAGTTTACGCGACACACCGGGACCCCTCCGTTTTCCGGGAGGACATACGATACCGCGTGACGGCGCATGCCGTGCATTTAAAACCGCTCCGCGAGCGCGTTGAGCAGATCGTTCCATTGGCGCAGCAATTCCTAACGAGCTTTAATTTGAAGTCGGGCAAATTGATTACAGTCAGTAAGGCGGTACTGCGTCTCCTCGAAGCAGCTCCCTGGCAGGGAAACATCCGCGAACTCCGATCGTTTGTCGAAAAAGTATGCCTGGACGCGCTTTTTGCGGCCGATGCTGCGGGCGACCGCTCATCTCAAATTACCTTGACCCGCGAAATCTTAGAGAGCCGGCTTAACAAAACGGTTCTGAACATCGAGGGTTCACCATCATCTCCGCTCAGTCCGCTTCCTAGGTTTATGGCCGGCGAAAAGATGGAGGAATACCTGAAACAGATCGAGACGGACCTTCTCAAAGCCGCTCTTCAGAACCACAATCACAACAGGACCCGAGCGGCGAGGGAACTGGGCATCAGTCGTTCGGGTCTGATCAAGAAGTTAAAGCGGCTGGAACATTAATCAATTTCGGTTCATTCTTGCTTTCTTCCGGAGCAAAAATAAACCATTTTGGTGCAAAAATTCGCCGGGCAGCCTCAATAAAAGGGCTTCGATCTCAGCTCCTTTCTTTCTTTCCGGCATAAATATTCTTTTTATAAATAGGACATTAAAAAGTCCTATTTATATTATTTAGGACATTATGCACGTCGCCCCGCCTACTTGCAGGTAATACTTGCAGGTAAATAGAACAGAAAAGTATCCTATTTACCTGCAAGTAGGACAAAATCTGCTACTTAATGACTGCCTCAGAACAAAGTGCAAAAATGATAGGGCGGCTGACGAAACGCATTCTGGATCGCGCGGAACGCGCCATCACGCGATTCTTTAATGATGGTCAGACTAAGCGTAGACGCACGTCCAGAAATCTATAAGCATTTGTCAACTGGCCGATTGAAGACGAACGCATCTGAGGCACTCATCAGCATACCCAAAACCCAGCAAATATTCCGAAAATAAACTCCGCTCAGGCCAAAATTTAGCCCAACAAGCAATAGGGCGGCCTTTGGCAGCATTTTCACATTACTTGTAATCGCAATATTAAATGAAGTAAATTTCGAGCAGATGATAATTTAAGCGAATTAAGAATTTGCAAAAAAAACAATTTGAGATGAGCTTTCGACGGCAATCGCGCAGTCGCGACCTTTCAAGTGAGGAGAGTTTGCAAGGAAAGCGGTGAAGGGTGAAAAAAGCAAATAGTTTTGTTTGCCGTTCAGCCGATGATGCGGCAGAAAATTAGGCGACAGTCGCGGCCGCTTGGCTGGGTAAGCAAATCAAAGACGGTTTGCTTTAGCTGTTCGATAAAATAGGGTGTGGCTTTTCTGATTAGACCCTGTGCTCCCGCTTCCCGGACTTCCGCGATACTTAAGGTTTGCATTGATGAGATAAAAAGTATCGGCGTCCGCGAATCGATGCGGCGAACTTCTCGACACAATTCAAGTCCTGTAGTATCGGGGAGGACGTGGTCGAAAAGGTAAAGGGAAAATGAAGGGTCGGCTGTGATTAGTTGTAATGCCTCTTGTCCTGTCGATGCACAAACCACATCGGCACTATCGAAAACATTTCCGATAATTTCGCACGAATCGGGATTGTCTACGACGTATAAAAATTTCCCCTTTATATGCATCCCTTACTTTGCTCGTTCCAAAAACTTGATTTTATAAATTTTCAGCCGTCGGGTCAAATTTCTTGAGGGTTCAGGTAGCGAATCAATTTACTGTCTGATTATTCCATATCTCTGTCCGGATCGTCAGTGCGGTCATTTCGGCGGGAAAGTTTGCAGACCAAACTCCGGGCGGATTTCACGCATTCCAGTTCGCACATCCGCGAGGTCACACGGGTGAAAGCGAAAAAGGTGCCCTTTTAAAGATCATGGCTTCGACCGTTAAAGAGCGCTCACCCGCTCAGGTCTATTGTCTCGACAAGGTAAAACGGTTGGTTAACGGCAAGATGAGATCCGTAACCGAACGCACCGATTTCACCCTCAGCAAAGCTGTCTACTGCACCTGTTGGGACAACAATATCGTCTTCACGGTCAATACCGCCGGCGATGATATATCCGTGACGACACAGCCAAGTCCGTAGCGTTCTTGGTTCCGACCTTCACTGATAAGGATCCAAATTTAAACCGAAACCTCGCTCATCAAAGGCTTCGTCTGCGGTATCCGCATCTGAATTCTCACCGTTCGATTCTCGCTCCAACAATAATAATCCCTAAGAGACGGATACGCCTGTCACACCTTCTGCCTTGCGGCCGGCAAGACGCTATCGCGATTTTCAAGTCCTTCCGTTCATGTCATCGCTCGATAGACAAAAGAAATAAATTGCGGCTGATAGATTGTGCTTGAAGGATTCGAGGTGCATCACTCAACTTGCACCTTGAAAGATTAAATTAATAGGAGAATCAAGAAAATGTCAGCAAATATCTCGCTCATAGGAAATCTCGGCAAAGCACCGGAAACAAAAATCACCGACAACGGCACATTGATCGCAAGCTTTTCAATGGCCTCGAACACGTTCAAAAACAGTGCGAATGGAAAAGTCGAGAAGACCGACTGGTTTCGGGTCACCGCATTCGGCCGGCAAGCGGAGACCCTGGCACGTTATGTCCGCAAAGGCACCCGGCTTTACGTGCAGGGGCGGCTTACGTTCAACCCCTGGATCGACAAGAATGAATCGCCGCAGTCAGGTGCGGAGATCGTTCTGCAGGAATTTCAATTCCTTTCCGGCAAACGAGACGACGAAGACAATGCCGGTGATGAGACGACCCAAATGACTCCGGAAAGCATGCAGATACCAACATCCGAAATCTCGCAGTCCGCTGCGTATTGATCTAGGTCTCAGCCCGCCCATAGCCCGCTACCCGCGGACCGCCGCAGGAATTTGAGTTGTACCGTTCCTGCGGCGGTCTGCCCTCAACAATTGTAACGCTTAAAAACGACTATGAATTATAAAGTCGAACGAATGCAGGTTATTACTCGCGCGTATGTTCGGGCCAGGCGGGACAAGTTATTCCTCTTCGGCGACAACCTAGAGCGTCGGGGCTTTGGCGGTCAGGCCGCGGCAATGCGAGGTGAGCCGAACGCTGTTGGCATCCCGACTAAAAAGAGTCCCAGTTATGCGGACGGAGCATTCTTTTCGGATGAGGAATTCGAAGAAAACAGGGCGGTGATCGACCTCGCTTTTGCCGAACTCTCCAAGGCCGCCACAAAGGCGATTCGGGTAATTGTAATACCTGCACAAGGGATTGGAACCGGCAGGGCTCAATTAAAAAGGCGGGCGCCGCGGACCTTTGCGTACCTTCAAAAGCGTCTGGCCGAATTGATAGTTTCCGGCTATTGAAGCTTCCGCTATTCCACAATTGACTCTACCGAAAGTTGAAAGGGGTTTTCGAGCCTGAATGAAAGTGATTTTTATTCAGGGCTTTGAAACGCTGCCCTCAAAATCACGCGTTTTCTCCGGTTCGATGCCGGAATATGAGGAAAATATGGCAGTACAAATGAACATCGAACAATTAAAAAAGTTTGCTCCGCACAGTCCGGTCCTGGCGTTTTCACCGCTCAATACCGGCTCTCCGATGCAGGACTGGTGTGCACATCTCGCGAAAAATCCGCTACGCCGCCGCGAGTTGGAAGAGTTCGCAATTCTTGGCGGCGTTGTGGTCAGGATCGCCGACGAACTTGAACCCGAACCGCTTGAGCGTGTCCGGATCATGTCGCTCGAATACGCAGTTCGGGTGCTCGGAGACGAATGCGACGCACGCGAATTTGTCCGCTGCGTCAAAGCCATAGTTAGCCAGGACGCAGGCCAGTTCGAGTATGAGCAGATCGCGGCATACTACTACGGTGAGATCAGGAAAAGGGGCATCAGCGAAGTGCTTAAGGAGATGGGCCTCCTTGGCATGCAGATGGAGGCTGTTACTGCGCCAATTGCCGAGCGGGACATCACCGTTTCAGAGTCACGTCCTATCGAACAAAAGCTTACCGTCGCCGACCAGCGCCGCGTCCGGGAGATCGCGAAAAACCGCCCGCCGCTCCCGCCGAGAACGCCGAATTTTGATGATGAAATGGCTGCTGTCGCCCGCCGCGTTGGGACCCAAAAGATCAGCCGGATGATCCGCGACGAGTTCGCCGATTTCCTGCTCGACGACGGTAAAAAGACAGTTGAAGAACTGGATCGCGACTTCCTCACCTTTGAAAATCTCGAGCAGTATGACGAGAATGGCATTATCGGCCTCACAATGAACGGCGGGCAGCGATCCGTCGTTGTTTTCGATCTCGATTGCGAGGTAGATGCGTCATGCCTTCCGTTTGAAGCAAGGGAACTAGCGTTCGAACTGGGAAGGCTTTTCGTCGGCCATTCGTTAGGCGCTCACGCAGTCCGAAACGGCCGACGGTTGATCGCAGAAGCCTGGGCTGAACGTACAGGGTCTTCAATACCCGCCGCGGCTTGGCAAGAACCCTCAAAAAATCCCTTTTCCGATGAAGAATTCGAAGAGTGGCTCTCACTCTCACTCGACCGCCTGTATGATCGGAGCGTGGTTCGTACGGCTCGCCGTTTGTTCACAAATCCACTAGGACTGACATTCGATCTCACGGTTGATCAGGAGGTCAATCCCGACTATGAAGAGATGCAGTACGCGGCTGCGGTACTGCGGCTTCTCTGGAACCGTCAATACTCGGATTTTCATTTAAGAAGCCTTCGACACGAAGCTTATCAAGAACTGTATCTGGCCATCCGCAAGTCGTCCGACACTGCCGATGTTGCCGCGTTCAAGAAGCAGGCGTATTCCGAGTACAAAGAGCAGCACAGGCTTTCTCTGAAGGAATTTACGGCACTCAATACAGTCGCGAAATCCCAGGAAGTTCGCTTGCGGGATCTGCTCTCGGCGACTGCCAAAAGATGGCTTCGAAAAGTGAGTGATGCTTCGGCGGGACAGCTCCGATTTCTTAAATTCGCGCTCTACAACGACCTTGAAGCCAAGGAACTAAAACGGCAGGAGAAGCAGAGGCTTTGGGACGCGGTTCGGACCCGCGAAACGGAGTTGAAAACGGAAATAGGCTCGACTCCGTCATGGCAGCAACAGAACCTTTTCGGACAACAAGCCAGCCAGCGGCGGTTCGTCCAAGTCGTCCCTACGGCCTAAAAATTGTCTGGAACGAAATGAAAGGAGCGGCGGTCAGGGTAATGACAGAAATACGGCCTGTCATTTCAATAAAGATGACGGGGCCGCCCTCCCCAACGGATCAAAAATATACCAATAGGAGCAAAAATTAGCCATGTCAGCAAACATATCGATACTCGGAAACTCCGGGCGCGACGTAAGTCTTCGCTATACGGAAAACGGAACTGCGGTCGCGAACTTCCCGATTGCCGCGAACTCCTTCAAGAACAGTCCGGAAGGGCGCGTCCAGGTCACGCACTGGTTCAACGTCACGGCGTTCGGCAAGGCAGCCGAGACGATCGCCGCTCACGTGAAAAAAGGCACCCATCTTCTCGTCCACGGAAGGCTTTCGTTCAGCCCGTGGCTTACGAACGATGGAGACCCTCGATCCGGCGCCGAAGTCGCCCTATTCTCCTTTGAGTTCATTGGCGGCAATCGATCAGACGGACCAAAAACCAGTGAGGAAGGCACGGCAGATGCGGAGCTCGGAGATTCTTCTTATACAGGTCCTCTGGATAGTGAGTCCGAGGCCGGTGAGCCATTCGTAGATCAGTTTTAACCCCGGCGACAGGGCATCGATAACTTCGGTGCCCTGATTATTTTCTGCTGCTGATAACAGGAGGCGATATCTATGAATGCACTAAGGCTTGTGAAAGAAAACGGACGTCGGGAGCCTGCCGAGGCCTATACTCCGCTGGTGACGATTTACACCGCGGCTTCTTGCCTGCGGGACGGATCTCCGGATTCCCCGGGAGGCTGCGGAGCGGTGATTATAGACCGCAACCGCATAAAACTTAAACTTCTGGCGAAGTATCTTGGTGCGGTCACCAATCAGCAAGCCGAGATACTCGCTTGTGTCAAGGCTCTTGAAGAACTTCGCCGTCCCTGCCGCGTCGAGATCTTCTCCGACTCGAAATACGTCATCGACACGATAGCGGGCAAGATCCGGATGAACACCAATCGTCCATTCTGGAGCCGGCTTATCGAGAACTGCTACGGTCACCACATAACTTGGAAATGGGTGAGAGGGTATAGCGGCGTGACATTTCAGGAAGCAGCTGACATGCTCTCGCGTGCGACTTCGATTGCACAAACGGACTTATCCCCTGATGATTTGGACTTTCTCGC
>JANMSP010000401.1:0-2588 GCA_031389475.1 Pyrinomonadaceae bacterium | reverse complement strand
AGCTGTTCGAAATTTACGACGACGGTATTGGTCGCAAGCGGCATGCGCACCTTCTCGCGAGTACGACGCATTCCATGAAGGCCAAATACCGGGTCTTCGAGGTAATCGTTGTTGATATCTTCGATCTGCTGGCCGAACCAGATCGCTTGTTCAGTTGACCAGGCCGCGTTCGGATCGAAGCGGAAAGAATCGCCGCTCATCGTATCGGTTCCAAGTTCAGCGGCGACGGCGCGGTAACATTCCAGTTCGTATTCGGGATGAAAGACACCGCCTTTCAATTTGTGCGACGTAAACCCGTACTTTAATTTAAGCTCTTTAGCGTGACCAACGAGCTGATCGACTGTCCGCACTTCGCCGCTATCGTCCTTAGAATTCGGGTAGCGAAAGAATAAATACGACGCGAACGGTACTTCATCCTGCAATTTTCCGCCGAGAATATCGTAAACCGGAACGCCCCATTTTTGGCCGATAATATCGAGGCAGGCGAATTCGAGAGCGGCCAATATCTGCGTCCTATTGTTATAAAGTGAAGCCGTCGGATTGGCGACCTTGAACCGCATTTCTTCGAGCCGTGCCGGATCGTGCCCTACCAGATAGCTTTTCATCGAGCGAAAAACCGCTTCAGCCGATTCGCCGCCGCCGCCCATTTCGCCGAGGCCGATAATCCCTTCGTCGGTTTCAACCTCTACGATAGTTCGCACAAACCTTCCCCAATGACAGCCGGCAGCATGGCGCAAAGGCGCTTCCAGCGGAACGGTGACGGTCGTCGCCCTGATATCTACAATTTTCATATTGCTCTACTGGAACGCAGGCACCCTTGCCTGCAATGAGCGTTGCTTCAACGCGAACAAACGTTTAGCGAGTAACTTGCTTTGCGGCAGCGTAACCGCTTCGCAGACTCTGCGGGCAGGCAGGGTTGCCTGCGTTCCAATTATTCCGCGATCTTATTATCCTTCAAAAACTTCCATACCTCGGCATAAGCCATTACATAATCGGCCCGCGGAAACTGGCCGTGGTCGCCGCCTTTTACCGTGAACAACTTATTCTTTACTTTAACCTTGTCGAGAGCTTCGTGCAGGCGGACGCTGTGCGAATACGGAACTACGCCGTCCTTGTCACCGTGGATCGAAAGGATCGGCGGCAGGCCCGGACGTACATAAGTCAATGGCGAAACGCTTCGTGCTACGTCCGCCGCATTCGGCTGGCTGCCCATCCACATCACTGCGTAGTTTTTCAGATTCGGCCCCTGGATTAGATCGTTAACATCGCTGATGCCGTACCAGTTTATAATTGCCGCGACCGGCATTTTTTCATCGCCGTAGCAGTTATTATCGAAAGGAGTTTTATCCGGCAGCATTCCCGTTATCAGAGAAAGATGCCCGCCCGCCGAATGCCCGCTCAGCACGATCTTCGACGTGTCGAAATTCCACTGCTTTGCGTTACGAAAAACCCAGCGAAGAGCGCACCGCGTATCCTCGACCGCTGCCGGGGCGAGCGAATTCGAAGCCATACGATATTCGACGTTTACGACCCGCCAGCCCTTTTCCAAAAACGGCAGAAACTGCAGAACGCTCGTTTCCTTATTGCCGAATATCCAGCCGCCGCCGTGAATGTAAACGAGCGTCGGCTGCGGCGTTTTTATATCGTTCTGATACCAGACATCCAGCTTTAAGGCAGTATTATTCGCCGTTCCGTAGCCGATGTCGGGCTGCACCCAGTAACGCGAACCGGCCTCGGTCGCGAAAGGTGTTGAAGGCGTTTGAGCGGAGACTGTAATCGTCGCTAAAACCAGAAGCGAAACCAATGCTAAAAAATTTATTCGTATCATATTCTGGCCGGACTGCGAGTTCTAATTTCTACGCCGCTTTTATTCCATTCTTTCCGGCCGTGTATTTTTTGCCCTGATAATTAATATTCCGCAGTTCCGCATTCGCGTCAAACTTGCCGAATTGTGGTTTCGCAGTAATCTCGCCGAACAATCCGGCATTGACGCCGAAGATCGAATCGACGATCGGCTCTAAGTAGTTGCAACCGGACACGCACGCCCAATCGTTAATATAAGGTGGATCGGATGTGCATTTCGTGGCTCCGCCGTTCGATTCCGGCTCCAGAAAAGTCTCGGTAAAATGTGCCTGAGCATACGGTCCCTGCATGCTCGATTTCGCCAGGCCCTTCATCCATTCGAATGCAATATCGGTTTCGCCGGCAACAAATAAACCGCTTAAAGCCAAAGCCGGCCACGAGCAATACGCACCCGTCCACTGGTGATCCGGGCGAATGCTGAATGTTACATCGAGGTCCTTAGTCGAAAGTGCCCGCATCCAGGTAGGCGTTTGCAGTTCACGCTGGAAAAACGCGACCATTTCTTTTTTCTGCGAAGCGGTCATCATATCGCCGATGTTCATCAGCGTCGTGCCGAAATCGTAGCAGTGATGAACCTCGTTATAGCTTCCGTCCGGCAAACGGCATTTCCATATGCCTTTACCCGGAACGTACAGATCAAGCACGCGTTTGCCAAGCTCGACGGCTTCTTTCCGCATCGCCTCGGCTTTCGCTTTATCGCCTTTATAATCCAGCAATTGCGCTCC
>JANMSP010000370.1:0-20844 GCA_031389475.1 Pyrinomonadaceae bacterium | reverse complement strand
CCGAGAACGGACGCAGGCTGGCGGAAATATCCGATTGGACCTCTGTTCGCGAGTCCTGGGCGGATGTGTTCGCGGAGATGCTGAACAAAAAAACCGAACGCGGCACCGAGGGACGCCCGGCGGCTTTTGTGGAGCCACAACCTTAATGAGCCTTGCCCTGGACATTTATCACCGTTTACCGGCTGGATCGCGTAGTGCGGTAGCCAGCCTCCGCGGCTACTACCTTAGCTGGTGGAGATACGATCGATTCACCGAGCGCGTTGTCGGGGAGGCGCTCGAAAGAGAATCGTGGAGTCCGGCCGAGTGGAACGCCTGGCAAAACGAGAGGCTTTCATTCGTGCTGGAAAGGGCAGCGACAACGGTTCCTTACTACCGCAGACACTGGACCGAACGCCGCCGGAATGGAGATCGATCATCTTGGTTCGATCTCGAAAATTGGCCGATCCTTGAGAAAGACGAATTGCGAGCCAACCCGAAGGAATTCGTGGCGGAGGATAAAAAGCCGTCAAGAATGTTTCACGAACACACCAGCGGAACCACGGGAACTTCCCTTGACCTGTGGGTAAGCAGGAACTCAGTTCGCGAATGGTATGCCTTGTGGGAAGCACGCGCGAGGCGGTGGTACGGGATGTCTCGGAAAGACAGATGGGCAATTCTGGGTGGGCAATTGGTTGTACCGGTCTCACAAAGACGACCTCCGTTTTGGGTCTGGAACGCTGGACTGAATCAGCTCTATCTGTCGTCATATCACCTTGCGCCCGATCTCATTCCGGCGTATCTCGACGCGTTAGTGAAGTACCGGGTCAAATACATCCTCGGATATCCGTCGGCGATATACGCTTTGGCATATGAGGCCTTAAAGCGGAATTTCACGGGTTTGCGGTTGGAAGTTGCGATAACGAACGCGGAGCCGCTCTATGAACACCAGCGCGAGGTTATCACCGAGGCGTTTGGCTGCCCGGTCCGCGAAACCTATGGCATGGCCGAGATCGTAGCTGCCGGCAGCGAGTGCGAAGCGGGGTCGCTCCATCAATGGCCCGAGGCTGGAATCATTGAAACCGATGCGACCACCGGTGACGATTCGGCGGATCTCATTTGCACAGGTTTGATCAATGCGGATATGCCGCTTATTCGTTATCGGGTCGGCGATCGAGGTAGGCTTTCACCCGAAAACTGCCGGTGTGGAAGGACTTTGCCGCTGATCGATAAGATCGAAGGCCGCAGCGACGACGTTCTTTACACTCGCGATGGGAGAAAAGTCGGACGCCTCGATCCTATTTTCAAAAGCGGATTGCCCATCCGCGAGGCACAAATAATTCAGGAATCGCTAAATGAGATAAAGCTTGTTTACGTGCCTGATGGAAACTTTCGGGATGACTCGTTAAAGGAACTGTCCGGCCGTATCCGCGAGCGTCTAGGAGATGTCTCCGTCAATTTTGAACGAGTTGCGGAAATACCGCGCACCAGCCGAGGGAAATTTCAGGCCGTTGTTTGCAACCTGTCGAAAAATCAGATCATTTCTCTGGAAGGCGGAAACGATATGTCAGATTCCAACTCATGAACGAAATACTAACGGAAAAGGAAGGGGAAACGGCGTTTGTGTCCGTTATAATGCCGGTCAGGAATGAGGCCGCCTTTATTGAACGCAGCATTGCGTCGGTCCTGGCACAAACCTATCCTCATTGTCTAATGGAAGTGGTCGTGGCGGACGGAATGTCGACCGACGCGACCCGAACGATCATCGAGCGGCTCGGGAAGGATTCTGAAATTCCGGTGTATGTGGTGGACAATCCGAAGTTTGTCGCTCCGAGCGGCCTCAACCGGGCGCTCGAGAAAAGCCGCGGTGATATTATCGTTCGTGTTGACGGACACTGCGAGATCGATCCCGAATATGTTTCAAATTGCGTGGGCCTGCTTCGATCCGGAAAGGCGGACGGAGTTGGCGGCCCGATCGAAACTATCGGCGAGGGCTTGGCCGCTAGAGCAATCGCACTCGCGATGAGTTCGAAGTTTGGTGTCGGCGGCTCGGCTTTCCGTACGGTAGAGAACCAGGAGATGTACACGGACACGGTTGCGTTTCCGGGATACACACGGGAGATCCTCGAAAAGGCCGGCCCTTTCAACGAAGAGCTCGTCAGAAATCAGGACGATGAGTACAACTATCGCATAAGAAAAATGGGTGGAAGGATTCTGCTTTCGCCGACGATTCGGTCGCGATACTACACCCGCAGCACATTCAAGTCTCTTTGGCGGCAATATTTTCAGTACGGTTACTGGAAGGTGCGGGTCTTGCAGCTTCATCCGCGACAGATGAGCTTTAGGCAATTTGTTCCCTTCCTTTTCGTCATGTCTTTGATCGCGACCGCGGGGTTGGCATCGTTTTCATCTTTTGGACGTTGGGCATTTGTTGCCGTCACCGCGTTGTATCTGATGGCTAACCTTGCCGCGTCGGCTCTAACGGCGAAGTTCGATCTCAGGGTCATTCCGTTACTTTCATTAAGCTATTTGATCCTACATGTGTCTTATGGACTTGGATCGCTGGCCGGGCTGGCCGCTTTTGGAAAGAACTGGATATCCCGCACGGAGGCCTCGGACCTGAGGCAGCGGACAGAGTAAGGCGTCTCGTGCTAATCCGGCTGAGGGTGAAGAAAATGTATCTCTCGATTTTGAAAAAACTTATTGATTCGATGTCTAACCCTTTATGGCCAAAAGACAGGCTTCACAATCCAATGCTATGCAAAATGCCACACTAACAATGGTGCATCGGGAGAAAAGAATGAGCGACAACCCACAATTTCAAAATGGTTCCAAACACCGTCGTTACGCAGCGATAAAGGAGCATCTTTACTCAAATCTAAATGACGAGGCAGTTGTCCTAAGCGTGAAGAGCGGCAAGTATTACGGTCTGAAGGGAGCCGGCGTTGCCATTTGGCGAGCTATCGAAGCTCCGGCTACCATTGATGAGATCCGTACTTCGGTGATGAACGATTACGAAGTTGGGGAGGAAAAATGCATGCAGGAGATTCAGGTCTTCCTTGCAACGCTGATCGGCGAGGGCCTAATTGAAGAACTTGATGAAAGACCTGCTTAAGTTCGTTTCATTGCCACGAAGCGAGAAGATGACGGTGTTGAAGGCATTCTTCATGGTCCTTCGCGTTCGAGTCTGTCTTTGGTTTTTTCCAAGCTATTCGGTGAAAAACCGGCTGCTCGCCGCTAATGGCGAAAAGGTCAAAGGCAGGGCTGCGGATTGGGCCGCGGTTGAACGAACAGTGGCGTCGGTTGAACGGTGCAGCCAATACATTCCCAGAGCAACCTGTCTGACCAAGGCGTTGTCGGTCTTTTTGCTTTTGCAAAATATGGGACAGGCTTCGAATGTAAGAATCGGGGTTGAAAAAGATCAGCACGGGAGGTTTCGGGCCCACGCATGGGTCGAGGTCGAAGAGCGTATCGTCATAGGCAAAGTTCCGCTTTTGGATCGTTTTACTGTCCTGCAAACATCCACTTTGATTACATGAGCGCAATTACCGCTATCTTTCGCTTGGATCATGCTCCGGTTGAACGGTCCGAAATGGTCCGGCAACTGGAGGTCCTAGCACATCGCGGATTCGACGGCCAAGGACTATTTATCGACAAGAACGTCGGGCTAGGCCAGCGGATGCGGTGGGTTACTCCTGAATCGCAGTTGGAAACGCTGCCGATGAAGAGCAGGGAAAGTTCTGCGGTGATCACCTGCGACGCCCGGCTCGACAATCGACCCGATCTCATTCGTCAGCTTTCGTTCAGGAAACCTGCGAACCAGATAACGGACAGCGAAATAATCCTCAAAGCTTACGAGAAATGGAACACCGATTTTGTTCAAAAATTAGTCGGCGACTTTGTCTTCGCGATATGGGACCCAAACGAGCAAAAACTTGTCTTAGGCAGAGACTCGATGGGAGTCAAGCATTTTTATTACTATTACGAACCTGGAGTTTTGTTTGCGCTTGCATCCGAACCGAAGGCCTTGATCTGTCTCCGAGGCATGAGCGGCGAAATTGACGAGGCACATATCGCCGACCTGCTAATCCTAAATTACAATGACAAGGCGAGCACCGCTTATAAAGGAATAAAGAGACTACCGGCGAATAGCGCTATGACCGTAGATAGGCGTGGTTTGCGGATCTGGAAATACTGGATACCGAAAGCACCGGCTGCGAGCCGGTCACGGTCAAATAAAGACTGCGAGGAAGAATTTCAAGCGATTTTTCGCGAGGCGGTAACATGCAGGATGCGAAGCCCGTTCCCGGTCGGTTCAATGTTGAGCGGAGGCCTTGATTCTTCATCTATTTCCTCCGTCGCGAGCGAGTATTTGTCGGAAAACGGACAGCCGACGCTTGAGACTTTCTCGGCCGTCTTTCCTGCCATAGCGGAGATCGACAGCCGCATCGACGAACGCGCATTTATTCAAAAAGTCATTGACCACATAAGGTGTGAACCCAATTTTGTCGTAGCCGATAATTTTAGCCCGCTGACCGACGTGAAGCGTATGCAATGGCACGCCGACCACCCGATAGGAGTGCCGAATGTTTTTATGGACTGGGCATTGTTTAAGGCCGCGGAAGAGAAGCAGGTTCGCGTTCTGCTTAGTGGTTTTGATGGAGATTCTACCGTTTCTTACGGCTATGAGGCACTGCCGGAACTCGCACGGGCCGGCAAATGGTTCCGGATGATCAGGGATGCCCGCGCACTCAGTAGAAACATGCCTCAACGGCAGCACGCCGTCAAGAAGCTGATCTGGAATGGCGGCTTCAGGCCGGCGATACCTGAGTTCATTCGCCGCGGCCGCCGGGTGCTTGCGGGCCGGCCGAAAGATCTGCCGGTTGACAACACGCTGCCGTCCGTTCATGCGTTCGGTTATGAAATGCTCAACGCAGAGTTCCTCAAACGCGTCACTCCCCGGGAGAGGTATTTCTCGCATATCGAACAGGAATTCCCAAGCGGAGCCGATCACGCCTCCGAGTGGTGGAACGCCTTGTGCAACGGGCTCTTCGCTTTTGCATTGGAGACGTTTGAAAAGCTTGGAGCGGCTGTCGGCGTGGAGCCGAGGTTTCCCTTTTTCGACCGGCGCCTTATTGAGTTCTGCATATCGCTGCCTGCCGAACAAAGGCTTTACGGTGGCTGGACGAGATCGATTTTTCGCCGTGCAATGACCGATATTCTGCCGCCCGAGGTCCAGTGGCGTACCGATAAAGCGAATATTGGATTGAGCTTCAAATTGAATTTGCTTGAATATGGGCGGAAAGATGTTGAAAGCGCTGTCTTTAGTCCAGATGGCGGCCTGACCCCCTTTCTCGATATCGATAAACTTGCGGAGGCGTATCGCAGATATGAAAAAGATCCGATTGCCTTGGAACGCGAACCGTTAGCCTTGATGTCAGCGACATTTTTATCGAATTGGATTAAGGCCAATGCGATTGACGCAAAACTTAATATTATGGAGAAACCGGTTTGCGTGGCTGGGGCCGGAAAAACTTCTTGACATTTGGTAAAAACTGGATTACTATACGCGGCACAGTTAATAGTTACACAGATAGTAGAGTCCATCGCCGGAAACCTTTTCCGCGATGTGCCGCAGAAAAGGAGTAATATATGAACGAAGAAAAAAAAGGTTGGGAAGTACCGGAGTTGGTTGTCTATGGAGACATTGACACATTGACACAGCAGGTCAAACCGAAAACGCTCGGGTCGCGGGACGATTTCGGCGTAACGGGAATCTCTGATCCGTAAACTGTCATTTCTTGTAGTTGCAGCAACAGAACATCATACCACCGGTCTGTTTCTTTAGATTATGTCGGTTCAGTTTTTCTGCCGATTTATTGAAACAGGAAGGTGGTTTGTGTTTTATCCTATTAATGCAAATTTCTTCACGGGAACGGTCCTTTCACTATTCCGCCTTCGGGTTAACCATCGAATCTGACTTTTGTCTGCCGGAATTGTTTGAGTTATCCGACTCGGGCATTTCGGACGTCAGAATCACTCGGGTGAGCGCGGTTGACGCGCCCGCAATCCCGAATGATTCTTTCTCCTTCGACAGGCCGGGGTGTACGGTCAACGTTTCACCCGGGTTTGTGTCATATGTGTGGACGGACATCGGCAGGGTGGTCGTCCGCAACGGGAAGGAAGTGACCGTTAACCGGGCGCCGGGTGCTGCGGACGAGGATCTGGCTCCATTTCTCACCGGCGCGGTGTTGGGCAATTTGCTCGAGCAGCGTGGAAAGATGGTTTTGCACGGAAGTGCAGTGAGCATCGACGGTGTCGGGGTTGCCTTTCTCGGCGAGAAAGGAGCGGGAAAATCGACCCTCGCTCTTTATCTTGAAAAGCACGGCTGTCCGTTATTGACCGACGATCTTTTGCCCGTTACGGTAGTGGGCGATCAAGTACAAATGATTCCCGGCCCTGGACAAATCAAAGTCTGGCCTGACTCGGCCGTGTCAGCGGGCTTAACGCTGGAGGCGATGCCAAAAATCAGCAAGTTTGCCGACAAGCGTTCCTACAGATGTTCGACGGGCGGCTCAGACAGGCCGGTAAAAGTAGACCGGATATACATTTTGACTGAGGAGCCGAAGATAAGAATACGAAGGATCGATTTGCCAGCCGCCTTCATTGAACTTACTCGGCACGCATACATCAGCCGGTATTTACAGGCGACCGGACGATATGCCGATCATTTTAAGGAAGGCTCGGCGATCGTTAGAACGATACCGATCTTTCGTTTGGGCCGGCCGCATGATTTTAATTGCTTGCCTAGTGTATCTAGTGCGTTAATGAACCACGTCAACACGTCGGCAGATCGAGTGTTTTAGTTTTACGTATAATAGGTCTAATCCACTTGCAGTAAATCTATTCCCGCGTACGGGAGCATCCACAACCGCTCAGGAACTTCGCAGAAATGATCAAATTGCCCTCATTCCCGATACTACTGTGGAAAAGAGCACTATTGCTAATTTATGAGGCTTCGCCCGGGTATACGATCTGCTGGATAGGCTTGTTGGTTTTACAAGGCATTCTTCCCGTTCTCATCGCCTACCTCACAAAATTTGCAATCGATAGCCTTGCCGGGGTTAGCACAAGTAACGGCGAAAGTCCTAGAGTTACAAACGCAGTCTGGTTTCTGGGGTTGATGGCCATCACGGTTTTGTTCGCGGAAGTCGTACAACAAGCAGGAACCTGGATGCGGGCGGCACATGCCGAGATTTTTGGCGATTTTATTGCTGACAAGATTCATACCAAAGCCGGAGAGGTCGATTTCGCGTTCTACGAATCTCCCCAATACTTCAATCTCGCCGAACAGGTTCGTGGGGAGGCGGGCTCAAGGCCTCTCGCGATGCTGGAAAGCTTCGGAACGGTCATCCATAGCTCGATATCGTTGGTCGGTTTGGGGGCTTTGCTTCTGACTTATGGCTGGTGGCTTGCGATGGTTTTGGTGGCCGGTGCTCTGCCGGCCCTTTATCTTACCTTTGTTATCGACCGCCAATATCATCACTGGTGGAGGTCAACCGCGGAAGACCGAAGATGGACCGCGTATTATGACGCGATGCTGACGCATGCGAATGCCGCCGCGGAAATCCGGTTGTTTGATCTCAACTCGCATTTCAGAAGGCTTTATCAATCGGTGAAGCTACGTCTTCGAAATGAAAAGCTGAGACAGATCCGCAAACAGGTCATCGGAAAGGTAGTGGCCAGCGGCATCGCTCTCGGCGTCGGGGCCGGGGCTCTTATTTGGATGGCAATGCGGGTTCTGTACAACACGGCGACATTTGGCGATCTTGGCGTTTTTTACCAGATATTCAGTCGCGGCCAGGGTCTGGTAAACGCGCTTTTTTCGGGCGTTGGCAAGACGCTGAACAACAGCCTGTATCTCGAAAGCCTGTTTACATTTCTTGATCTGCAGCCGAACGTAATGCCCGGCCCTGATCGGCGTCAATCCCTAAATGTGTTGAGAAAAGGCATAAGTTTCAAATCTGTAAAGTTCACTTATCCCGGTTCGGAATCTCCGGCCCTTGCGGGCCTTGACCTGTTTGTTCCGGCCGGCAGCGTCGTCGCTCTTGTCGGCGTTAACGGAGCCGGAAAAAGTACGTTGATCAAGTTGCTGTGCCGATTCTATGAGCCGACCGAAGGTTCGATAGAACTGGACGGCGTCGATCTTAAAAGTATAGAGCTATCGCGTCTAAGGCGGATGATGTCGGTGCTGTTCCAGGTTCCAATGCAATACCATGCATCGGCGAAAGAGAATATTGCATTAGGCGACCTTGCGGCGAAAGGCCTGGATTCTGAGATCGTCAACGCCGCCCGGAAAGCGGGGGCAGAAGCCTTCATCGACCGACTACCGAAGCAATACGACACGCTGCTCGGTAAATGGTTTGTAAACGGGGCGGAAATCAGCGGCGGAGAGTGGCAGCGACTTGCCTTGGCCAGGGCTTACTACCGAAAGTCTCCGGTAGTTATTTTAGATGAACCCACAAGTATGATGGATTCCTGGTCCGAGGCAGACTGGTTCGATAGATTCCGTGATCTGGCCTCCGGTCGAACGGGTATCGTTATTACTCACCGTTTCACCATCGCCATGCGGGCCGACATAATTCATGTAATAGACGGCGGCCGAATAGTTGAATCCGGCACTCATCGGGAACTTCTGGAAAGTAAAGGCCTCTATGCTGAGTCCTGGTCGAAGCAGATGCAGGCTGCCGACAAAATGCTGGCCGTCTAGCATTTTGCTTAAAATTCCCAAGGACGTTTTGTCTCCGCAGGATTTACGCATTAACTAGTATTGTCCTAGTACCGCAACAAACCAAACACAATGTCCGACGTACAAAAGTTTCGAGATCGCGCCGCGGAGATCGCCCTGATCATCGAGTGTTCCAGAAGCTCTTTGAACGCAACTCAGAAAGCGTTGATTTCGAACCTATTAGGTGGCGAGCTGGATTGGGACTATGTGTTCATGCTTTCTAACCGAAACGCGGTAACTCCACTTGTCGCGCGAACCCTGTTGGACGGTGTTGCTGATACGCTGCCAAACACCGTGTCGGTCCGACTGGCAGAAGGCTACCGAGAAAATCTGGACAGAAACATGTTCCTGACCGGCAGACTTCTCTCGATAATTCGGCATTTTAAGGCAAATGACGTCCCGGTTTTGCCGTTTAAGGGACCAGTTTTGGCGGTAACGGCGTATGGAGATATTAGCTGTCGAAGCTACGTAGACCTCGATGTCTTGGTCGAGCCGAAAAAGCTGGATGCTGCGTTAGCCCTATTGGTAGACTTGTCCTACGCTCCGATTTCGAGTCAGAAAATACCCGGCCGATTTAATATCTTCTCAGGCCAAAAGAAAGACATATATCTAAGGAGCGGCGATGGCATGGTGAATCTGGAATTGCACTGGAAATTATCCGGTTCACATTTTTCCTTCCCATTTGTCGCCAAGGAGTTATGGTCCGGGTTGCAAACAGTGGAAATTGCGGGTCAGTCAGTAGAAACGCTGGCGTTTGACGATTTACTTATTTATCTGTGTTTGCACGGTTCGAGACACGGCTGGGAAAAGTTTGGATGGGTGTGTGATGTGCACGAGCTGATCGGCTCAGTCGAAGAAGTCGATTGGTCCAGTGTGATCCACAAGGCCCGTAAACTACGTTGTGAAAGAACCCTTTATCTCGGCCTGCACCTCGTAGATCATTTTTTTCACGTAGACTTTACCTTTCCGGCTTGGAAAACCATCAGGGATGACGCTAGCCTTTCTGCATACACAAAACTAATACGCACGCAGCTTTTCGAGGAAAGTGGAGATGTAATGGGAAAGAGAGACCGATATCTCTACCATTTGGCTCTCAGGGAAAATCGCCGGGATAGGTACAGATTGCACTTTCACTATGCCATCTCATACATACAAGAACTCTTATCGCCCACTGAGGCGGATTTCCAATCGGTTCGTCTTCCGCACGTTTTGGCCCCTCTCTACTACATCACCCGGCCGATCAGGCTGATTTCCCGGCTCGTCCTTGGTCGAGAGAGCGATTCGAAATAAGTCGTACCAGTTCCGACTTAAAATAAAATCATATCCCTTCACTGTATGAAAGAATAACCGTTAATCAACTTCGGCTAAACAAGAAAGCTCAGCCGGGCCGAAGCACAGCTGAGCTTATATTGAGGCGATCGCATCATGAACGGCCTAATTGGGAACGATAATCAGCGCACAAAGATTCGGGCACGTTGTTTCTGGCGTTGACGACATTCCCGTCGGGGTTGCAACCGATGCAGCGGCCCCGTTCAAGGGAACCGAAATCGTCGGCGATGCTGAGTTGTAGGTGCCGGTAGTAACAACCGGGCCAAAGTAATTGAACGCATTGCGGACCGAATATGTTTGACCGTTTGCCAATCCCGTCGTCGAAAGATTGACGCTGGCCGAAGTCGTGCCGGAAGCAGCATAAACAATTATGTTTGCCCTACCGGGAGAATGAATGTTCGGCCGCACCAACACAATGTTTGGCAGCATCGTTGATGTTGCGGTGCTTGACGCATCCAACCCGGTCGCCGAACGCCATGTGGAAAACGTGCGGTCTTCAGCGGCGGTAGAATCACCAAATCTAAACTGTGTAGTCGTATTGTAATAGGTGTTTCCGTTCCAGTTATAAGTTCTTCTCGGAGACAAAACGTACCTATCACCAGACCCGGGACTGTAGAATTTGTTGCCGGTAAAGGTGAGATTCGTAACCGATCCAACCTCGAAAGCCGTTCCCGAACCAACGAAGTAATTGTTCGTGAATGTACCGGTTGTTACGCCGGCTCCGTACCCAAACGCGACTGAATAGCTGGACGTGTTCGGCTTGTGATAAAAGTGACACTCATTAACAGTTCCCGTCGGACTGGCAACACTATCTGGTCCGTATAGTAGATTGTAATTATACCGGCCGGCCGGCCGGCCGGATCCCGCAAATATAGATCCTTGTAAGTCACCTCCGGCATAAGGTCCGGTTACGCCGTAGCCCTGCATTCCGAGATTAAAGCTATTCAACGACAACGATTCGTAAACACGAGAGTGGCCCGATGCGTTCTCTAAATAATAGCCGTGACCAAGCGGTTCGCTCGATGAATCAAGCAATCCATTGTTGTAGCTGATTACGCCATATATCAAAGTGTTCGCCGAGCTTGACCCGGTAAAAATACCATTCACATTCTCGTGAACCACAAGATTGATGAAGCTGTTCCCGCTGCCGGTATTGAACACTCCGTTGCCTCTCGCAACCTCGGGATAAGCCGTCTCGTTACGGTTCGGGTTACTGTTTGTAACCTCGAAATCACGATAAGTCGTGCTGCTTCCACTTATAATAATCTGCGGTCCAGCTTGCCTTATAGCAACGCCGTTTGTGTGCGCCTGAGAGCCACTAATACTGCCTGAGGCAGCACGCAAGCAGCCGCTCAATGTATTTCCATTCTTGGTGCAAAATTTGAGAATTTCACTTCCTATCGCTATCTCATCGCTGCCGCCGTCGGCTAAGAGTTGAGCGGCATCAGCCACGGTCAATGAAGTCTGGGAAGAAGTGATGGAGCCGGAAAGTGTCGTTCCCACGTTGCCGTCAATCACCGCCCATTCTCCGGGAGCACTACGGACTATCCCGCCGCCATTTAGAGACGAACGGAACTTTCCGCGATAGGTGCCGCCTTTGAGGCATAATGTATTACCGTTGCGAACTAGGGTCGTTTTGTTTAATCCCGTTTGGAGGTTCCATGGACTCGAAACCGTACCTGTGCCTGAACTGGTACCCGTCGTAGAGGCGTAGTAATTGCAAGTGAACGAGGGCGATGGAGTCGGTGATGGAGTCGGTGATGGAGTCGGTGATGGAGTTGGCGATGGAGTCGGTGATGGAGTCGGTGATGGAGTCGGTGATGGAGTCGGTGATGGAGTCGGTGTTGGAGTCGGTGATGGAGTCGGTGTTGGAGTCGGTGATGGAGTCGGTGATGGAGTTGGCGATGGAGTTGCCACCGTGATGATTTGTGCCAGGACGGGTATGTCACCGCTTATTCCAAACCTTGACTCAGCGTATGAATTGCTGCCGCTGTTGATCCGGTACCAGACATTATTCGCAGGGCGATAAACGGCCAGGTCGGATTTTCCGTCTCCGTCATAATCCGCGGGAACCGGAACGTCGAGCAATAGTCCGAACTGCTGGACCCTGTAGCCTCCGTCAGAACTCCTACTCACGTACCAAGATCCATTTGACGGCCGCCAGACCGCCAGATCATATTTGCCGTCACCGTCGAAATCTCCGGCCACCGGAACATCACCCAAATTGCCGAACCGCTGGACTGAAATGGAACGGTTGGCGCTGTTGATCCTGTACCAGTTACCATTCGCGGGTCGAAAGACCGAGACGTCTGTTTTACCGTCTGCGTCATAATCACCGGCCAACGGAAGATCGCCGGTGACGCCCCACTGGAACGAAGTATACTGGCCGCTAATGCTGCTGACGAGATGCCAGGTCCCGTCAGACGGCCGAAAAACGACCAGATCAGAATTTCCGTCGCCATCGAAATCCGCCGGCATCGGAATATCCGCGGCGAGTCCGAAATTCATCTCATCGACGGTTCCGGTCGCACTCTTCAATCGGTACCACGTTCCCCCGCGATATACGGCAAGGTCGGTCTTTCCATCCCCGTCGTAGTCGGCCGGGACTATCTTGTCCGCACTTAATCCGAACCTCAAACTGAAATAGCTGGCATCTGAGCTCCGGCTAAAAAACCATTCTCCACTCGCGGGCCGGAATACGCTTATGTCGGCCTTTCTGTCGCCGTCAAAATCGAACCGGGTCGATAGCCCCAGCGTTTGCCCAAAAGCGTTTGAAACGACCGATAAAGTAACACAAATCGCAAAAGTAAAGACAAAAAGTCTCTGGACAGCAGTGTTGATTGTAATCATAAATATTGAAGAGGGAAAGAGTTGCGGACTTCTGGAATATTCCTGACTGATCCGTTGCTGAGTTGAAAGGAGGTCGTTGGGCGAAACCTCCCATTAATAAATGGGCTTGACCTTTTATTTGGACCGGCAAGCCTATAATCGGCTGCCACATCCACTGCAATTGGGGTTGCAAACTACTACTGCGGTAATAAACCAGTCAAGACACCGAGATTCGAACTTTGTATACTGGCAACACAAGAGAAGAAAACCATTAATCGGCGCCGGATTCCAGAAAGTTTGTGTTATTTCTGCGCATTGTCCAGGCCGATTGTCTTGAATTATGGGAATCCACAGTCAGTAGCAAACATTACAGTACCACAAAAACGAAGAATGTGTGGAACGGAATAGCCTATTTGTGCAAAAAAAACTATTCATATGGTCGATATTTGTCTGACGCAGACCTGATATTTTCTTCCTAGTCAACCAATTCATAGCAAAAGAGCTTTTGCGACACTTACAGCCGCAAAATTTCCATGCTTTGCCAGCGAGGCTGGAAAACGCCTCCAATTGGCAATTTATTGCCTTCGGCTTGCTGGTTTAGTAGCGCGGCCGATTAAAAGTTGGATTTGAAATTGGAATTGACCTGGAACATAAATATGCAAAATGTGACCACGATTAAACGCCCTTCCGCAGATATCAACGCATCCTTTTCCGTGCCTTTTTTCCGCCCGCATATCGGCGATAGCGAAATAAGTGAGGTCGTCACGACACTTCGGAGCGGATGGCTGACGACGGGGCCGAAGGTCGCGGAGTTTGAAAGAGAATTTGCCAAGTCGGTAAATGGCCGATATGCGGTGGCGCTCAATTCGTGTACGGCGGCACTCCACCTTGCGGTTGAGGCGATGGGTCTGCACGAAGGCGAAGCCGTGCTTATTCCGACGATGACCTTTGCCGCAACCGCCGAGATAATTCTTTATAAAAAAGCGATTCCGGTACTGGTAGATTGCGATCCGGTCACGGGAAACATGGATTTATTAGACGCCGAGCGCAAGATCGCCCAGCTAAAGAAGAGGACGCTACCTTTCCTGCACGGCCGCGACTTGAAAGTAGTCGGTATGATACCCGTGCATGTCGGCGGTTACATGATGGACGTCGATGAGGTGAAACAATTTGCCCGCGAACACGGCCTCTGGGTTATCGAAGATGCCGCACACGCATTTCCCTCCGCCTGGCGGCCCAATTCCGACAGCCCATGGCAGTATTGCGGTGACGCAACCGCGTCGGTGACATGCTACTCATTCTACGCCAACAAAACAATAACGACCGGTGAGGGCGGAATGGCCGTGACGAACGATAAAGCACTGGCCGATCGAATCCGGCTGATGTCGCTGCACGGCCTGTCGCACGACGCTTGGCGTCGATTTTCAAGCACCGGCAGTTGGGATTACCGGATCATGCAGCCCGGTTACAAATACAATCTAACGGATATTGCCGCCGCTATCGGATGCCATCAGCTGGCCCGTGCCGAGGAGATGCGGGAACAAAGACAGCGTGTCGCGGAATTTTATTTTGACGCCTTGTCAGATGTGGCGGAAATCGATCTGCCGGTCACGGACGAAAACCGCATTCATTCCTGGCATCTGTTCCCGATCCGATTAAAGCTCGACGAATTGACGATCGACCGGGCGGAATTCATACAACAGCTCAAGAACGATGGGGTCGGCAGCTCGGTCCACTGGCGACCGCTCCACATGCATCCTTTTTACAAGGATTGCCTGGGTTGGCGTGAAGATCATCTGCCAGCCGCAACCGAGCTTTGGAGCAAGATCATAAGTCTTCCTATTTTCTCAGCCATGACCCCGGATGAGATGGAACATGTAGCAAATACAGTAAGGAGAGTTTGTACCGGACACGCCCTAGTCCGGCAATCAATGGCAGCGTAATGATTAGTAAATTATCCCCCAAGAGTATTCCGCGACCGGTCGAACTGGTCGTTGCAGCCTGTGGTTTGTCCGCAATTGCCCCCATAATGGCAATATGCGCCCTTTTGATAAAGTTAAATTCGGAGGGGCCGGTATTTTATCGGCAAAAGCGGATCGGCCGCCATGGCGAAGCCTTTTCGATCATCAAGCTCAGAACGATGGCAGTATGCCAAAAGGGCGCGCTGATAACCGCATCCGGCGACCAGCGGGTGACATCGGTTGGCCGCTTTCTACGAAAATTCAAGATCGATGAGCTTCCCGAGCTTTGGAATATTGTGCGTGGAGAGATGTCTTTCGTCGGCCCGCGTCCAGAGGTGCCGGAATTCGTTGACATGACCGATCCTGCTTGGCAAGAAGTGCTGGAAGCCCGTCCGGGTATAACCGATCCGGTGACACTGCGTCTCCGCAATGAGGAGCACGTGCTTGCGATGGTTCCCGACAAAGAAAGGTATTATCGCGAAGTCATTCAACCATACAAATTGCGCGGTTATTTGAATTTCGTCAGAAACAAAACCTGGAAGACTGACGTGAGGATTGTCGGCAGAACTCTCGGCGCGGTGGCATTTCCGGCAACCGTTTCGGCACCTTCCAAGGAAGAGTTAAGCTTTTCGTATGCGGAATGAAAGTAAAATCGGTCTGTTATTTCACCAGAGTTCCTTACCGGAGTTCAAAGTTTAAGGTTCAAAGTTCAAAGTTTAAGGTTCAAAGTTCAAAGTTAAGATTCCTTCCGACTTTGAACCTTAAACTCGGAACCTTGAACTCACCCTACGAGCCGCTCTTATTAAATTTCATTACATCCCTTCAAAATTTCATGAAGTTTGCAAAATACCGCATTATTTGACGTTCCACACCAAGAATAAATTACTCTGTTTTGGCGGGTGCCGCGTCGGCAGGGAAAATTTTCGCGTCGCTGCGTCGGCCGGAGCTTTGGCGGTCGTAGCAGCGGCCGCGTTGCCGTATACTGCGGAAGTAGTCAGAGGTTGCGGGTAGGTTTCAATCATTGACCAGCCTCCGAATTAGTAAACTAGTTAGTATGTAACCTGAGTTTTTGAAGTATTCGCCACGAATTACGCGAATGACAATAATTAGTTTTCTCTTATTTGTGTGATTCGTGTAATTTATGGCTAAACTATTCATACGTTTATTCAACAGTCTTCTTTGGAATCAACAAAAAGGTTAAACAATTTATTCGATAACCTGGCTTTCTACGGCCTTGCTCTGACACTCGTATTTTCAGCCGCAATTTTTAGATTCGAAACACCGGGCAGCAGCATGCTGCTGGTGGCGATGATTTGCGTCCTTGCCCTAATGCGTTTGGTAAGAGGCTTTCTCAGCGGCAGAGTCATATTTCCCGAACCCGCATTTCTTCTACCGCTGTGGGTACTGTTAGTACTTGCGGGATTTCAGATCCCTGCATTGCCGGGCTTTGAGGCTCCGATCAGTGTCGACCCTTACGCGACGCTAAGATTCGTCTGTTTTCTCGCCGGCTTGATATTGGCGTTCGATCTGCTGATTGCGACCTGCCGCACTTATTCTCGCTTAAATTTTCTCGTCGTGTTGGTGATAACGATAGCCGTCGCCAGCGCCGTTTTCGGACTTACGCTGAAATGGCTTCCCGTTCTAACCGCCGCATCTTTCGAGGCATTTGGTTCAACCGACGCAATCTACGCGCAGTTTGCCAATCGGAACCATTTTGCATTCCTGATGGAGATGGCCGTCGGTTTGCTGACGGGCTTGCTTCTTAAGGGCGACCTCTCTCGCCCGTACATATTCCTCAGTGTTGCTGCTTATGTGGTAGTAGTTATCTCGCTTATCGATGTGCAATCGCGGGGCGGATTGATCAGTTGGGCGGTAATGAGCGTGATTGCGGTGTTTTTCCACATACTTACGCGTACAGGTTCTCGCGAAAATGAAACAAGGAGAGCGATTACGCGACCAAACTCTCAGTTAATTCGCCGCATTATAACGGCAATCGGCATCTGTTGTCTGGTCCTTGGAAGCATAGCCATTTTGATCGGGTTTGCCGGAGGAGATGAATTAATCACCAGGCTGGAAAACATTGAGCAAGAGATCAGCACGACTGATGATCCGGCACGGATAAATCGCGGCCAGATTTGGAGCACGACCGTTGAATTGATAAAGCAGAATCCATTGGCCGGTTTCGGGTTTGGTGCGTATGCGGCCGCCATTACAGGTTTCGACACATCGGCCGGCAAATTTTCCCTCGAAGAGGCGCATAACGATTATCTTGAACTTGCCGCCAACGGCGGTATGGCTGCCGTTTTTCTTGTGCTCTGGTTCGCTATCGCCGTTGGCCGGAAGATCGTCGGAAACTTTAGATCGAGCGCGGAGACCGATATTGCACTTTGTTTCGGAGCCACGGTCGGCATTGCCGGAGTCGCCTTTCATAGCCTTGTCGATTTCGGGCTGCATGTGCCCGTGAACATTCTTGTGCTGTTTGTTTTGATCGTTATAGCGACGGCCCAATTGCGGGAAAGTGAAGGGAAAGATTCCTCAGCGGATCAGATCGTGCAGAAACCAACGTCCAAAAAGCTTTCAATCAAACGCTTTTTCATTTTGGCGGCATACGCGGTTTTTATCGTGATCGTCTGCTTTTTTGCGGTTAAAACCGGCTTATCCGACCATTACACGAATCTGGCTTTTCACTCCGGCAGAATAGATGATGCCGACCGGGCCGTCACTTATAATTCGGCAAACTCCAAGGCTTATATCGCAAAGTCGGTGATCCTGCGAGGCGAAAACCGCCTGGAAGAAGCGGCGGCGGCGTTGGAAGAGTCGGTTCGTTTCGGCCCCGGAGATTACCATTCATGGATGAGCCTCGGTGAAGTGCGAAAAAGCCGCGGAGAACTAGCTGCGGCTGAGGAAGCATTTCGGCGTGCGGTAAGTCTTGCCCCGAATTACAGCTTGCCGAACTATGAACTCGGGCTGACGCTGCTCGCGCAAAGACGGCTCGATGAAGCGTTTCAATACCTCCGAATTGCCGCTCACGGCGACAGGGCAATTTATCCCGACATCATAAAGATCGCGGCGACCACCTTCTCGAACGATCCGCAAATGATAGAAGCCGCCATCGGTTTCGATACGCCATACGCCAGGAAATCCGTTGCCGAATTTTTTATCGAGAACTCGACGATGACCGATTCGACCGCCGCTTTTCTGACCGGCAGCAGCTTAAACCGCGGCGAAAAATTTGTCTTTATCGAAAAGCTGATCGCCGCCCGAAATTTTGCCCTGGCGCGCGAAGTCTGGCTGTCTAATCGTTCGGAGCCGGGGTTTGCCGCAGACGAGACGCTGTTCGATGGAGGCTTCGAAAACCTGACCGACGCTAACCAAGGCCCGTTCGGATGGCAGGTTGAGGATGACTTGCCGTTCGTAACATTTGCGATCAGTGAAACGGATGTGTTTTCCGGCAAGAAGGCACTTAGCGTCAGGTTTAATGGAAATGTCGAACTCGACACCAAGCTCGTCTCCCAATTGGCGATAGTCAGCCCGAACACCGAATTTCAGCTTCGATTTGCCTATAAAAGCCGGGAGGCGGTTTCAGCGGGTTTGCCGGAGATTATAATAAAAGGAGCCGCCTCGAATGAAGTATTGGGACGGTCCGGAGAACTGCGGTCAACGGGCGAGAATTGGGCCGAAGTAAAAGTGGACCTTCGGACGAATAACGAACAGGCGGTTTACATCAGTTTTCAGCGCGACCGGTGCGGCCAAAGCCCGTGCCCGATCTTTGGACATTTTGTATTCGACAATTTCTCGTTCGATAAGAAGCCCGAGATTAAATAAATTCGATCGGGAGAAATAAAAGCCGAAACTGCTGATTGGCTTATTAATTTATCCCGGCAATGATTTCAACACTAATTCTTCAATTATGAAGTTTAGAAAGTGAGCTTTAGCGGATCCCCAAAATGTTATGTATTGAAGCCGACACAACCGCTATAAAGCTGATGCAATAATTAAGAGTGTTTTAGGCCAAATTTGAAAGCGCGATCAAGTTTCATCTTTTTTCTTGAATCATCTTATGCTTATTGAGTCTTAATAAACTTTCTTGAAAAAGAAGATCCAGAATTTCCGCCCATGATCACGCTTGCTTTTTCACCTATCAATGTTCGAAAATTAAAAACATTCCCGAGTGCTTTTGATGTCCCTTCCGTTTCAGCGAATGTTTTGACAGGATGAGAGATTGGAGTGGCTTGGAAGTTAGTAGACGTGGGTTTTCGTGGGTTTATGGGCCGGAAAAGATAACTAGCGATGCAGCCAGTAGGAGGATCAATGACAGACGAGCAAAAAGACTTTGAACTGATGCAGGAAAATGATGACCCGGAGATGTCGGTTGACGAAGAGCTTCTGCTTGACGAACTTGGTATTCCCGGCGAATCGCGGCGGCGGTTTTTGGGGCAGATCTCGGCGGCGGGGCTAAGTATTCTGGCTTTACAGGGCTTGGGTTCACAACAGGCTTTTGCCGCCCGCGGTGAAATCGACAGCGCAATACTCGCCCAGATCGAGAACGCCGTCAAAGTCGCTTTTAAAGTTAATGGCTCCGAGAAAAGCCTGAACGTCGATTCGCGGATGACTTTGCTTGACGCATTACGCGAACGTCTACAATTGACGGGCTCGAAAAAAGGCTGCGATCACGGGCAATGCGGAGCGTGTACGGTGATCGTTGACGGGCAAAGAATTTTGTCATGCCTGACCCTGGCGGCGACGTGCGAGGGAAAAGACGTAACGACTATCGAAGGCTTAGCAAAGGGCATGGACCTTCACCCGATGCAGGCCGCATTCATAAAACACGATGGTTTTCAGTGCGGCTATTGTACGCCAGGCCAGATCTGCTCGGCGGTAGCGCTTATGAACGAAGCGAAAAACGGCGATGTGAGTTATGTGACCGCCGACGTACGCCAAAGAAAGCGTTCAATACAGCTTTCGGATGATGAAATTCGCGAGCGAATGTCCGGGAATTTATGCCGATGCGGAGCGTATCCGAACATCGTCGCCGCCATCAAGGAAGTTCACACCGGAAAGGATGTCGCACAGACGTGGCAATTCAGCGGGGAAACCGGTTCGAAGCGGGAGGGCGTGTAAAATGAGGCCATTTAAATATACGGGCGCGAGTGATGCGGCAACCGCCCTTAAAACGATTTCTGCCAATCCAAACTCCCAATTTTTGGCTGGCGGCACCAATCTGATCGATTTGATGAAAGAAGACGTTATGCGTCCCGATGAGCTAATCGACATCAACCGGTTGAATTTCGCTCAAATTAAAACTATTGCGGACGGATCGAACAAAGGCGGTGTCAGTATCGGCGGACTGGCCAAAAATACCGATACCGCGAATCATCCGCTAATTCGTCAAAATTATCCGCTTTTGACGCAGGCGATTCTGGCCGGAGCATCAGGACAGATCCGGAACATGGCGACAAATGGCGGCAATCTTTTGCAGCGAACGCGCTGTTCTTATTTTTACGACGTCGCAATGCCGTGCAACAAGCGCGAGCCGGGAACGGGCTGCGGTGCTCTCGAAGGCATTAACCGCATGCACGCGGTTTTCGGTTGGAGTAAGGATTGTGTGGCGGTCCATCCGTCGGATATGTGCATTGCTCTGGTGGCCCTTGACGCGGTTGTAAAAGTGCAAGGCTTGGACGGAATGGAAAGAAGTATACCATTCGCCGATTTTCACCGTTTGCCGGGAAACAATCCCGAAAAGGACACGAATCTGCAGCACGGCGAATTAATAACCGCAATCGAGCTTCCGAAAAATAATTTTGCCGGCAGATCGTATTATTTAAAGGTGCGCGACCGGGCAAGCTACGCATTTGCCTTGATCAGCGTAGGCGCCGCCCTGGAAATGGACGGAAATCGAATCAGGCAGGCTCGAGTTGCGATAGGCGGCGTCGCCCACAAACCGTGGCGGGCTATGGAAGC
>JANMSP010000368.1:0-3949 GCA_031389475.1 Pyrinomonadaceae bacterium | reverse complement strand
CCTGGTACGACAACGAATGGGGCTATTCGTGTCGCGTGCGGGACCTGGTCAAGTTTATCGCGGCAAAGGGCTTGTAGGAGCGCGGACACCTTGTCCGCCCGCGGAGTCTGCGAACGTGTTACCTTTGCCACCAGAGCTTTTAGTTTGTTCGCGTTGAAGCAACGCTCATTGCGGACAAGGGTGTCCGCGTTCCAGTGACGCTCATTGCAGGCAAGCTGCCTGCGTTCCAGTATGAATAAGAAGACGATAAAAGACATCGAAATCAAGGGCAAGCGGGTTTTTATCCGCGTCGATTTCAATGTGCCGATAAAAAACGGCGAGATCGAGGACGATACGCGCATTCGTGGGGCTCTACCGACAATTGAATACGCTATCGGGCAAGGGGCGAAGGTTATTCTCGCATCACATCTTGGCCGTCCGCTGAAGGATAAGAAGCAGGCGGAAGAAAAGGGAATGTCCTATGATTCTGCGAAATATAGTCTTGAGGTTGTTGCAAAGCATCTCGCCCAATTAATTGGCAGACCGGTGCACTTCGAAGACTCTGATGAACCAAACGATATTGTGACCAAAATCTCAGCCATGCAAGATGGCGAGATTGTGATGCTCGAAAATCTTAGGCTTAACGCAGGCGAGGAAAACAATGATGAGACTTTTGGCGAGTCACTTGCGAAAGACATTGATGTTTACGTCAACGACGCATTCGGCACCGCTCACCGGGCACATGCCTCGACCGAAGGTATAACGCATTTTGTCGACGACTGCGTCGCCGGTCTGTTGATGGAAAAGGAGCTTAATTTTTTAGGCAAAGCTTTGCATGATCCGGAGCGTCCGTTTGTCGCTATTCTGGGCGGTGCGAAGGTTTCGGATAAGATTCCGGTGATCGAATCGCTGATCGATCGAAAGGTCGATAAACTGCTGATCGGCGGCGCGATGGCCTATACATTTTTCAAAGCGCAAGGCTTTACTATCGGCAAATCGTTGGTCGAAGATGACATGATGCCGAAGGCTCTCGAGATAGTAGAACTAGCCGATAGTGCCGGTGTCGAATTGCTCCTGCCGACGGATCACCGCGTGGTCGATTCATATGATCCGCTGAATTCCGCAAAAGTTATCCCGATTGCGTTCACAAACGCCGGATTAGTCGGGCTGGACATCGGGCCGGAGACAATCGAGATTTTCAAGCAAGCACTTGAAGGCGCTAAAACGATCGTCTGGAACGGCCCGATGGGAATGTTCGAGGAA
Source organism: Pyrinomonadaceae bacterium (assembly GCA_031389475.1). GTDB lineage: Bacteria > Acidobacteriota > Blastocatellia > Pyrinomonadales > Pyrinomonadaceae > OLB17. Next base: position 2,707 of record JANMSP010000368.1, on the reverse strand, counting down.
AAACCGTTCGACGAAGGCACAACCGCAATAGCTCAGGCCGTCGCGGAAGCTACCAAAAATGGAGCAACCTCAATAGTCGGCGGCGGCGATTCGGTATCAGCCGTAAATCAAGCCGGCCTCGACGACGAAATTTCGCACATCTCAACCGGAGGCGGCGCGACACTCGAATTTTTAGCGGGCGATGAACTGCCGGGCGTGGCGGCGTTGGATGATAGATAGCGGTAACGTAGATTGTGGTATTATCCGTACAATGGAATCGCTAAAGATAATCATCGAAAAACATGCGGATGGATATGTGTCGTACCCAATCGGGCTAAAGGGCGTCGTCGTTGGACAGGGCGATACCTATGAAGAAGCTTTGGCGGATATAAGATCTGCTATTGGCTTTTACATCGAGACGTTTGGTGAGGACGCATTTGAAAATGATTCGCCTGTTCTCGAAGCCTTTGTTGCGGAAACCCAATTAGCCGCGTAATGTCTAAATTTCCGGTAGACCTTCCAAAGAATAAAGTAATTAAGGCTCTAAACAGACTTGGATTTGAAGTTGTCAGGGAACGGGAACATATCGCAATGGTTCGTAGAAATGCCAATGGTTCGCGTACGCCGCTCACAATTCAAAACCATTTTGGAATTAAAAGCTCTACTTTGAGGACAATTTGCAGTCAGGCGAATTTTTCGCGGACTGATTTTCTGAACGCATACAATAAACGATGAGAAAACCTGTAATTGCCGGTAATTGGAAAATGTATAAACTGCTCGGCGAAGCAGTTGAAACGGCGCTTGCCTTAAAACCGCTCGTTGCGAACGCTAATCATTGCGAGGTTGTGATCGCTCCTGTTTTTACGGCTTTGAAAAACGTCGCGGATCGGATTGAAGGCTCGAACATAAAGGTTGCAGGGCAGAATTGTTCGACCGAAAGTTCGTTCGGAGCACATACCGGTGAAATTTCGGCTGAAATGTTAAGGGACGCCGGCTGTTCTCATGTGATTATCGGCCATTCCGAGCGGCGGCAGTTTTACGGCGAGACGGACGACTCGGTGAATCTGAAGACTAAATCTGGAGTTGCCGCCGGTTTGACCGCAATTGTCTGCGTCGGCGAAATGCTGGGTGATAGGGAAGCCGGAAACGCTGAAAATGTCGTGAGAGGACAACTGGTAGGCGGCTTGGACGGTTTGACAGTTGCGGACATGGAACGTATTATTATTGCTTACGAGCCTGTCTGGGCGATTGGGACGGGTAAAACCGCCACGCCTGAACAGGCTCAAGAAATGCACGGCTACATTCGCTGGACATTGGCTGAAACGCACGGGAAAGACGTTGCGGAAGCGACACGTATTCTTTATGGCGGTTCGGTAAAACCGGAAAATATTGCGGTTTTAATGTCACAGGAAGATGTGGACGGAGCGCTCGTCGGCGGGGCCAGTTTGGAAGCGGAAAGCTTTGCCCGGATAGTGAACTACAAATAAGTTCGGAGTTTAAACAGTTGATTTACATTTTATACTTTCTATTTTTTGCGGCCTGCATCACCTTGATCGGCTCCGTTCTATTGCAGCCGGGCAAGACGGACGCCGGAGCTTTGTTTACGAGCAATGTTTCGAGTTCGGCCTTCGCTCCGCGTGGTTCAGCTTCGGTTTTATCACGAATAACGATCGCGGCGGCGGCACTGTTTATGGTGTCGGCATTACTAATATCTATGCCTGCTCTCAGCGGAACCGCATCGGTTCTCCCAGGTAATGTGGATGAAGCACCTGCGACGGCTCCTGCTGAGGTTCCGGCTATTTCGGATGCTCCGATTGCCAATGCAAGCGCGAACACGCCGGATACAAACACTAATAGTGCTCTGATCGAAACCCCGGCAACAAAATCGCTGGAGGCAGACGTTAACGCCGCTCCCGCGAATAGATAGTTCTTTTTTAATTTAATATTGCCGAGGTGGCGTAATTGGTAGCCGCGCACGTTTGAGGGGCGTGTGGAGTAATCCGTGCGGGTTCGAGTCCCGCCCTCGGCACCATTTCAATGAGAAAAGACAGGTTAAATGCCTGTCTTTTTGTTTATTCGGCGACGATCATGGTTCCAGTGCCTTCGTCTGTAAATACTTCAGAGAGAAGTGCATTGCGATTGTCGCCGCTAATAATATGGGCCGAATGAACTCCGCGACTCAATATAGACAACAGACTTTGTAGTTTCGGAACCATTCCGCCCATTGCCTTTCCGCACTCGATCATATCTTCTGCTTCCGCAATCGAAAGTTTTTCGATCTTGGTCGAATCGTCTTGAGCGTCAAGATAAATACCGTTGACGTCTGAAAGAAGAATTAGTTTTTCGGCTTTAAGGCTGACGGCGACCTCCGCTGCTATCGTGTCGGCGTTTATGTTATAGACTTTGCCGTCGTCATCGGCCCCAAGCGATGAAATAACAGGCAAATAGCCGCCGTCAAGCAAAAGGTGGATCAGCCGCGTGTCGACATCCACAATATCCCCGACGTGACCGAAATCTATGGATTCCGTTTTGCCTGTATCACGATTAATCACGTCTCGAGGCGGCCGTCTTTGCGCCTTGATCACACCGCCGTCGACACCGGAAAGTCCGACCGCCTCGATGCCGCGTCGGCGGAGCTCTGACAATATTTCGGTATTGATCTTCCCGCGAAAGATCATCTTTGCAAGATCAAGCGTGTCGTCATCGGTCACCCGACGGCCGCCAATCA
>JANMSP010000352.1:0-2300 GCA_031389475.1 Pyrinomonadaceae bacterium | reverse complement strand
TATTGCGGGAAGAATCTTGGTTAACGAAATGAATGAAACATCGATGACGATCAGATCAAATTGCGCCTCAAAATCTTCCGCTTTCAAGTTGCGGGCGTTTGTATTTTCACGCACGGTAACGCGCGAATCGTTTCGCAGGCTCCACACGATCTGATTTGTTCCGGCATCTACCGCAACGACATTTCTCGCTCCGTTCTGCAGCAGACAATCGGTAAATCCGCCGGTTGACGAACCAATATCGAGACATACATATCCGTCTGGGCAAATATGAAATTCAGACAACGCTTTTTCGAGCTTTAATCCGCCGCGACTGACGAATTTCGATGCAGCTGTTTCACCTTTTATCCGGATAAGCACTCCTGCCGGAAAGGTTTCTGATGGCTTTTCCACACGCTTTTCATCAGCAAGTACAACGCCTGACATAATTAGAGCGTTGGCTTTAGCCTGCGAATCGGCGAGACCCTGTTCAAGCAATAATTTGTCGATGCGCTCCTTATGCATGTAGTGAATGTTTAAGCATTTTCTTTATTTTGTGTCTTCTGTGTCTTCACTCTGTGAACTCTGTGGTAAAAAGATTTAAACACAGAGGTCACGGAGTGAAGACACAGGGAGCACGGAGAAGGTCATCCCTATTGCTCGATTCCGGCAGACTCAAAATCGGTCAACTCAAAATTTTCCGCCGTGTAGTGGATCTGTATCGGCTGGCAGCAGACCTCGCAATCCTCGATATAGCTCTGTTCTTCGATCGAAAGGTCGAGTACAAAGGAAATATCTTGCCAGCAATACGGACATGTAAAAAAATGCTCTGTTTCCATTAAGTTTATCTAATAGCGGCTGCGTTTCTGATTCACATTCGCGAATGCTAATCTTGATTCGAATCTAACAAAATGCAGACGGAAACAAAAATATCGGCGTTCGCTAAATATGCCTGGTTCGTTCTGGCGTATAACCTGGTCGTTATACTTTGGGGTGTTTTTTTGCGTGCGTCCAAATCGGGTGACGGCTGCGGGCAGCATTGGCTGACGTGCCACGGCGAGGTTATACCATCGGCGCCTGAATTAAAAACGGTGATTGAGTTCACACACCGTTTGACGAGCGCTCTTGACGGCGTATTAGTGATCGTTTTGGTTGTCTGGGCGTTTCGGATTTGGCGAACGGACAAGTCTGAGCGGACTCGTTCGGTTTTGAAACTGGCCATCGCGACGTTCGTGCTGATATTGATCGAAGGTGCAATAGGCGGCGGGCTTGTGCTGACAGGGAATACGGCTGAAACGCTGACACCTGCCAGGCCTTTCTGGATGTCGGCACATTTGGTAAACACTCTGGTTTTGTTGGCGGCACTAACGCTGACGGCCTGGCGCGCAAGCGGCGGCAATAAGATCTCTTTTAAGGCGAACCCAAAATATCTGGCGGCTATAATTCTAGGTGTGATTTTCATTAGTTTGATCGGGATCAGCGGCTCGGTCGCGGCTTTGAGCAGCATGATCTTTCCGGCCGGAACGCTTAGCGAGGGAATCACGCAGGATTTCTCGCCGACGTCGCATATACTGCTTCGGCTGCGGGTGTTTCATCCGATTATAGCGGTAATCAGCAGCGTTTATTTAATATTGCTGGCCGGATGGCTCAAAGGAAAGATGCCCGAATCGAGTAGCGTAGTACGATGGTCTAATGTGCTGTCAGTCCTTGTCCTTGTACAAATAGCTTTCGGCGCGATGACGCTTTTGACGCTAGCCCCGATCATAATGCAGCTCGGACATCTATTATTGGCGGATGCCGTTTGGATCGCTTTTGTTCTAATGTCTGCAAATGTTCTGTCGGAACCGGGAGCGATAGCGACTGGGTTCTTAGGCTCAATTGGTAAGAACCCAGTTACTATCGCTCCCGGTACTGACCCGTTATGAAGTTCTCCATTCCTCTCCGGCGGCAACGAGTTGGTCGAGCGATTGCTGTAATTCCGCAAGCGAGCTTTCGATTTCCGAACCGGCTAAAACATATATCGGCTCAGCGATCATTACCCTTGCCCGCGTAAACGGCTTCGGTATCTGCAGCCTGTCCCAGCTTTTCACCGTCCAGTAATTTTTATTCTCCACGACGAAAGGCATCATCGGATTTCCCGTTTTTTTGGCGAGCAGAACGGCACCGGTTTTTGCGACGTATCGCGGTCCTTTCGGACCGTCAACAGTGAATGCCATCGGCAAACCGACGCGCATCAGCCGAATCATTTCAACCAAAGCCCCGACGCCGCCGCGTGTGCTCGAACCGCGAACTGCTCCGAAACCGAGCCGCTGAATAAACCTTGC
>JANMSP010000347.1:0-5837 GCA_031389475.1 Pyrinomonadaceae bacterium | reverse complement strand
AACAGGCTGATAATTCCGCCCGCCGCCACTGCTCCGGCACCGATATAAAGAATGTACTCGGCCTGAATACTATTCTTCCCTTGAATACCCATTTCCGAGATCGGTATCGTCGCCGGAGCAAGCGCTGCCGTCAGCCCCGATCCGAAGAACTTTATCATCGGGATCAAGACGAGATACGACAAAGCGCCGCCTGCGAACATAATACCCGCGATCCGCGGCCCGATAATGTAGCCGACGCCGAGCAGTGCAGGATTATTTTCCAGCGAGATCGACCCGCCTTCGTACGGCCTGCCGAAAACCTTGGTCGGAATTTCCTTCCAGCCTTTGAACACCTGCATTATGGCGTTAAATCCGAATCCGAGAATAAACCCAAGCCCGATTATCTTGCCGCCATGCAGAGCCGCGTCGTTGCTTTGAGCCTTTTCCGCGTCGATCGAAACCGCCCGCGATTCCTCGGATGCTCCCGCGATCAAAACCTGTGCGCAGGCCGTGCCTTCCGGATATTTCAAGATGCCGTGCTGATCGCGAATCAATGCCCTGCGGAGAGGGATCATCATCAAAATTCCCAGCAACGCTCCCAAAACCGAGACCAGAGTCACACGCCAAATATCGAGGTCGAATCCCAGGATCAAAATCGCCGGCATCGTCACACCGACGCCGAAAGCGATCGATTCGCCCGCCGAACCGGCCGTCTGAACGATGTTATGTTCAAGGATCGTCGCGTCACGCACGCCCATTTTCGACAGGATGCGGAACAGAGTGATCGAAATAACCGCAACCGGAATCGAAGCAGAAACCGTCAAGCCGACCTTCAACACCAGATACAGCGACGAAGCGCCAAAGATAATACCTAAAAGCGTGCCGACCAGCAATGGGAAAGGCGTCAGCTCGCGCAATGTTGTAACAGTCGCCGGAATATATGGGCGAAATTTCTCGAGAAAAGGATTTATCATCCGAAAAAGGCCTCCTTGAACTTTGTTATTTGGCCGGGATCCGGCACTTCGGGGAAAGATTTTGTATTGAACTTGCGTTAATTTACATTTAATACGTTAAACACGCAAGGAACGCGGACACCCTGCCGGAGCGCGGACACCTTGTCCGCCCGCGGAGTCCGCGACCGCGTTACATTGCGGCAAATCTTTTTCAGGCAGAAGGTTTGTTCGCGTTGAAGCAACGCTCATCCGGACGAGGGCGTCCGGGCTCCAGCCGCGACCCTTCTCAATTTCTCGTATTTCGTCTAAACTTACCAAAAACTTCTTCGGAGCTTCGCACAAATGAAAAAACCTTATCTTCCTTCGCGTCCTTTGCGACTTTGCGTGACACTTCTGTTCCTCACCGCCTCGGCGTTCACACAAATTCCAGCGCCCAAAGACACGCTCGGCTTCACGCCCGGCGATGACCGCAAACTCGCGAGTTGGGCAAGCATCGTCGATTACTTTAAAAAGCTCGACAAAGCATCTGACCGCATGATCTTCGAAGAGATCGGCAAGACGACAATGGGCGTACCGTTCGTCTACGCGACGATCAGCTCGCCCGAGAACCTGAAGGACCTTGAAAAGTACAAACGAATTAATGCGAGGCTCGCAGATCCCCGCATATACAGAACCAATCGTGGAGACCAATGGGCAACCTCAGATGTTGCGAAAGGCAAGACCATCATCCTAATCACCTGCGGCATCCATTCGACCGAAGTCGGCTCGACGCTCTCAAGCATGCTCATCGCCCACAAACTGGCGAGCAGCAACGAACCCGAAATAAAAAGCATTCTCGAAAACACGATCATCCTGCTCGTTCCGTCGCTCAATCCCGACGGCGTCGATATCGTCAAAAACTGGTACGACAAAACCCTCGGCACGCCGCACGAAGGCACCGAGCCGCCCGAGCTTTATCATAAATACGTCGGCCACGACAACAACCGCGACTGGTACGCCTTCACGCAGGTCGAAACGCAGCTCACAGTCGATAAGATCCACAACGTCTGGCACCCGCAGATCGTCCACGACATCCACCAGCAGGGCCAAAACGGCGCCCGCCTTTTCCTGCCGCCGTATATGGCCCCGGTCGAGCCGAACGTGCCCAAACAGATCGTCGAAGGCTACACCGAGCTCGGCAACGCCATGGCCGCCGACCTCCGCAAAAAAGGCCTCGAAGGCATCACGACGGGCACCACCTACGACGCCTGGACACCAGCCCGTGCCTATTCGCACTACCACGGCGGCGTGCGAATTTTATCCGAAACCGCCTCAGCCAAACTTGCCACGCCGGTAAATATAAAGTTTGAATCCCTACGCGGCGATGTCGGCGGCTTCGATTCAAAAGTAGCCTCCGACAAATTCGGCCCCGTCTGGAAAGGCGGGGAATGGAAACTCCGAAACATCACCGACTACATGACCACCGCCGCGTTCAGTTTGTTAAATCACGCGGCGAATAATCGTAAAATATGGCTGACGAGGTTTTACTCCATCGGAAAGGAAGCGGTACGGCCGAGAAAGCGAGGTGATTTGTTTGGCTTTTTGATCGACCATGAAACAAGTCCAAATCACAATCAGTTGACATCGATCCTTAAACGTGGCGGCGTGGAAGTCGAAAATTTCGGTTCGGCTACGATCAACGGAGAAGACTATGTAGAGGGAGTTTCGATCATTTCAATAGACCAGCCTTACGGGAATTTTGCTAAGGCTTTACTTGAAAAGCAGGAATATCCTCAAATTCTGGATAAAATCGGCAGTCCGATCGCTCCATACGACGTAACAGCTCATACGTTGACCTCATTGATTCCGACAGAGGTCACGCCGCTTTTTTCAAAGTATGAATGGAAGGGGCTCGGTGTAGGAGTAGATATGGCTAGCCGAGCAAGTGAGCCTTCATGCTCGGGCTCCCTTAACTTTCTAATATACAAATCGAGCGTTGCGTCCATGGACGAAGGCTGGACGCGATGGATATTCGACATTTATCCAAATTTTTCGCCGCGAAAGAAGTTCTGCAAGACGACACACAATTCAGTAAAAGACTCAGATATCAAAAGCGCCGATTTGAATAAAGCCACAAAGACGATATTATTCCCCGACCAATCACCCAACCAAATCCTCAACGGCTATCCGAAAGGCTCGATGCCGGATGAATACACGGGCGGCGTCGGCAAGGAAGGCGTCGAGAATCTGCGGAAATTTGTCGAGGCCGGCGGCACGCTCGTCTTTCTGAACCGCGCGTCGAACTTCGCCATCGAGCAGTTCAACCTGCCGGTAAAAGACGTCACAAAAGGCCTCGCCCGCAAGGATTTCTTCATCCCCGGCTCGATCCTCCGCACCGAACTCGACCTCACCCACCCGATCGCCAAAGGAATGTCCCAGCAATCCATCGCCTGGTTCGAAAACTCGCCCGTGTTCGAGATCGTCGGAACGCAGGCTCCCAGCCTGCCCGTCCGCATCATCGCCCGCTACCCGTCCGACCCGAAAAACGTTCTCCTCTCCGGCTGGGCCCTCGGCGCCGAAAAGATCGCCGGAAAAGCCGCACTGGTCGAATTCACAATCGGCAAAGGCAAAATAATCCTCTTCGGCTTCCGCCCCCAATACCGCGGTCAGTCACTCGCAACATTTCCCTTACTGTTCAATTCAATTCAGAATTAGCCACGAATTACACAAATGTCACGAATAGGAATTTTTATAATTTTGTCTTCTAATTAGTGACATTTGTGTAATTTGTGGCAAAACAGAAATATGATCGAAGAAAAACTACTTTACAAGGAACTGTCGTATAAGATTGTGGGGCTTGCGATGCAGGCGCATACGGAACTTGGATACGGTTTTTTGGAAAAGGTTTATGAAAATGCGCTGATGGTGCTTTTTCAAGAAAATCGAATACGAGCTGCACAGCAATTGCAGATCAAAGTGCAGTTTCACGGGCGAATTATCGGGGATTATGTAGCTGACATCCTGGTCGAAAATTCGATAATTCTGGAATTAAAGGCCGCAGATAGAATATCCGATACCCATAAAGCCCAAACACTAAACTACCTGAAAGCAACTAACTATAGACTTGCCCTCCTCCTAAACTTCGGAAAATATAAACTAGAATCCGAACGCCTAATTCTCTAAACGATTTATTTGTGCCATTAGTGTTATTAGTGGCAAATCTCCCCGCTTTCGATGTACTATATCCGCACCCATGGATTTCATAACTAATCTGAACCTTCTCGCACTATTCGTCATCATCGGCGGCATCGGCTTTGTTTTCTTGCTGGCATCGCTGGTGATCGGCGATATTTTCGAGGCTGTCGGCTTTGACTTTAATGTCGGCGGTCTCGATTTCGATATTCTGGACAGCCGCGTCATCAGTGTTTTCATTACGGCGTTTGGCGGGTTCGGTGCGATCGGTGTCCAAATGGGATTAGGAGCGCTCGAAAGTTCACTGATCGGCTTGTTCGGCGGGATCGTTTTCGGCGGCGTCGTCTCATTATTCGGCAGGTTCCTGAACAGTCAGCAGGCAACTAGTTCCGTCAGCGACGACAGCCTGATCGGCCGCACGGCACAGGTCACGGTCGGGATCCTGCCCGGTCAGATCGGCCAGATCACCGCCCGCATCGGCGACGAACGCGTCGAAAAGGTCGCCCGTTCAAAAAACGGTGAAGAGATTAAAACCGGCTCTATCGTAATAATCGAAGCTATCGCGGGTGATTCCGTGATCGTGATCGACAAACCGGATCCCAGCTATTTAGCCGACTGAATTTAGCCACCAATTACACTAATGACACGAATTAAGGTCATAAAGAAAAACTATTAGTGATATTCGTGTTATTCGTGGCTAAACTCTGGAAGACGCGACCAGTTTCTATAAAATGAGGTAAAACATGCTCGAACTTTCAACTTTGCTTATCCCGTTAATTATTCTCGTCATCATCATCGGTTTGCTGATAGCTCTGATGCTGCTCAGCCGGAACTATATAAAGGTTTCGCCTAATCAGGCAGCCGTTATTTCCGGACGCAAACGCAGGCTCGCGGATGGATCGGTTGCCGGTTACCGTCTCGTTCGCGGCGGTGCGACGCTTGTTTTTCCCTTTCTGGAAAAGGTCGAATACCTTGATCTGAACGTCATCACGGTGCCGCTCGCCACACAGCGGGCGTATACGGTGCAGGGCGTTCCCGTCTCGGTGAAGGCGGTGGCGAACGTCAAGATCAAGGGTGACGATTCGAGCCTGCGGGCGGCATCGGAGCGCTTCCTTGGAATGCCTCAAGACGTGTTTCATCAGCTTGTTTTTCAAACGCTCGAAGGCCATTTACGCGCGATTCTCGGTACGCTGACGGTGGAAGAGATCAATAACGACCGCCAGAGTTTCGCCCAGAAACTGCTGACCGAAGCTGCCGGCGATCTTGAAAAAATGGGTATCGGGCTTGACGCGCTGACGATCCAGGAAATCTCCGATGAAGAAGGTTATCTCGACGCACTAGGTAAACGCCGCACCGCCGAGGTCAAACGCGACGCCGAGATCGGACAGGCCGAAGCGAACCGCGATTCGAAGATAAAGGCCTCGCTCGCCTTGCAGGAAGGCGAGAAGGTCCGCCTCGAAACCGAAGCCTTAATCGCCCAATCTACGCGCGAAACCGAGATCCAAAAAGCCCAGGTTCAGGCCGAGATCGAATCCGAACGAGCTAAATCACTGCAGGCGGGGCCGTTGGCTGATGCAAAGGCCCAACAGCAGGTCACGGTCGAAGAAGTCCGCGTCGAAAAGGTCCGTACGCAGGAGCAGATCGCCGTCCAGGAACAGGAAGTTCTGCGTAAGGAAAAAGAGCTTGAGGCGACCGTTGTAAAACAGGCCGAGGCGGATCGTAAAGCGTCCGTCT
>JANMSP010000344.1:0-4088 GCA_031389475.1 Pyrinomonadaceae bacterium | reverse complement strand
CTCCGGGACGGAGAATGGGCCACGCCGGTGCAATAATCTCCGGCGGCAAAGGCACGGCGGCCGAGAAGATGAAGGCATTGACCGAAGCCGGAATCCGCGTGGTTGAATCGCCGGCGGACATCGGACAGGCTGTGATGGACAGTTTGAAGTAATGTTCTGAGTTCAAACTTTAGTTTGGTTCCTGGTTAGCCTAAAGACACGCTGAAGCGTGAACTCAGAACTTAAATGAAATTTTCGCATTCATTCAGGGTTAACACAGGCGATATCGACGAGCAAGGACACGTAAATAACGTCGTTTACGTGCGTTGGGTGCAGGAAATTGCGGTCGCTCATTGGCGGCATGCGGCGAGCGAGGAGATGCTGGCGAAATATTCGTGGATCGTCGTCCGGCATGAGATCGATTATAGGAAACCAGCATTTGTTGACGATGAAATAACGGCGACGACCTGGGTAGGCGAATGGACGCATGTGACCTGCGAGCGGTTCACGGAGATTCATCGCGGTAATGATTTGCTGGTAAAAGGCAGAACGGTCTGGTGCATGATCGACCGCGAAGCATCGAAGCCGACGAAAATCACAGCGAAGTTGAGAGGTTATTTCGAGTAGAATAGACGTCTAACCTCGAGAAAAAACTGACAATGACCTTGATTCACGAAGGCTGTCATTAATCATTCCGGGAACACAAAAAAGGTGCCGGGGGCGACGTAAATTCGGAGATTTCAACCTCCGCGACATCGCCTATTAACATACTTGCGGGAAACGAAACGTAGAAAGCATAACATCGCCTATCATGGCTGCAATAATGCCGCGATATTAGATCCGGCAAATCTGCTAAAATGCTTTAAAAGGCTGTATGGAAAATATTTACAAATTGCCTTCTTGGAAAACTTTGCATTGAAGGTAATGCCGCGTGATCCCGCCGGCGACGCATTGGCTTTGGCTTCATTTCACAAATGCGATTTCTTAATGACCTGGAATTGCAGACATCCGGCAAACGCTAACAAATTCGGGCATATCAGTCGTGTTAATGTTATCCTTGGTCTATATATTCCACTACTTGTGACACCATTGGAACTTTTAGGAGGGCTGGATGAAATTGAAGGACGATATCGCAATCGAAGAACTTCGCGAAGTGCGACATCGCATTTCGGCGGAACAGGGCCACAGTCCGCAGAATCTTGTAAATTATTACATCGAGCTTCAAAAAAAGTGCGAGAATCGCTTAGAACATGCTACGCAAATAGATGTTCGTGATAAATCGGTTGAAAATCGATAAATATTGATATTGGTTGAAAAGCTTCTAGGTTGTGTTGACATTTTGCTTTGTCAATTGCCACTAGCTTTAGCTAGTGGACAAATAAGCATCAAAAATCAGGCTTTAGCCAAAACCTGGCGTTTGGCTAAAGCCCTTCATTTTAACACTCCTAACCACTAGCTGAAGCTAGTGGCAATTTACCGGAAACAATGTCAACGGATCCTAGTACCATTATTAAATGAAAATCTTAACAAGCGTTACATTGTTCTTCTTATCTTTAGTTTCCATAAATGCTCAAACGACGAACTTGTCAGGACGAGTTTTCGACCATAATGGAGCGGTTGTTTTAGGCTCGAAGATTCATATAAAAAGTTCCAAAGAGAAAAAAACCCTTGTGAAGACGCCCAACGATGAAGGAGTGTATTCAGTGTCTTTGGCACCCGGGTTTTACTCGATTGAAGTTCAAACTGCCGGATTTAAGAAGTTTGAAATTAAAAAATATCGAATCGTTTCTAGCGACAAAATGTGTTTGGATATCGTTTTGGAGATAGAAAGCACGTATTAGTAATAGACTTAGTAATAGACATTCAGAAAATTAAGGAACAAAGATACATTCAATGAGCACATTAACATTTGGAATTATCAAGCCGGACGCAGTGCGGGCCGGGAATCATGGGGCAATTATTCAGAAGATTTCCGACAGCGGGTTTAAGATTCGCGGGATGAAAATGATTCACCAGACGCAGAAGCAGGCGGAAGGGTTTTACGCGGTTCATGCGGAGCGGCCGTTTTTTGGCGAATTGACGGAATTTATTTCGAGCGGGCCGTGCGTTGTTTTGGCTTTGGAGAAGGAAAATGCAGTTCCGGCGTGGCGTGAATTGATGGGAGCGACCAATCCTGCTGAAGCGGCGGAAGGGACGCTGCGGAAGGAATTTGCGGCGTCGATCGGCGAGAACGCGGTTCATGGTTCGGATTCCGACGAGAACGCGGCAATTGAGATCAGTTATTTCTTCAGCAAACTTGAATTAGTTTAGGCGTCAATGTATAAGAGTTGAATGCCTGACACAGCATCAGGAACTTTAGGTCAGACACAAAAGTTGCTTCTGCGATAGTGGCTAAAAAAGTGGGTAGTGTCCTGATAGTGTGTTGCCAAGAAAAAAGTGGTGTCATAATTCTGTGTTGCTGGAAAAACCTCTCAGCGGTCTTCGTGTCTTCCCTTTGTGTTCTCCGTGTTTAAATCTTTTCAACACAAAGTCCACGAAGCTAAGACACGGAGGACGCAAAGAAAACAAAATATTTTTGAAAACAACACTAAATTAGGACATTACTAAAAAGGTACGATAATTGACAGCCAGGGAGCCGCCGCAACAGCGTTCGGCAGGCTTTTCAACGGGATTGGTAAAATATTGGCACCCCGGCTGCCTTTGCGAAAGGCCGTCGGAGTGCCGCATGCAAGAAGCTTCAAGAGGTGTCAGCGGAATTCCGGCCGTCATGGTAACGGCCAAGCTTGTGGATCTTTATAGCTAACAGGAAGTATTCCGATTCTGGTTCGCCTGTATTCAACAAATGGTTAGTAAAAAGGAGAACTCCAATGAGATTTCTTTCGTCCAGTCTTAAAATCGCGTTTCTTGTCGTGTTCGTGGTTGGCGTTCGAGCCGTTACGGCACAAACCGGCGGGGAGGCGTACGATTCGGGTGCATTCGACCGGATCAAATGGGGCAATGTCGAGCTGCTCAAGCCCTATCTCGGGTGTTATGCCAAAAAGCACAATCTGGAATTAGTAGCGGTAACAGATAATGCTTTTCGGGAACGCGGGTTTGCGGATAGCCAGGAGATGAAACGGACTTTGCTCGAGGAGCAGCCGCAGCTGGTCGAAATTGGAAAGAAGTTAAAAAGCGAACTTGCAACGCAGCCGAATACGGGAAAAACCTACCACTACAATCCGGGCATCTGGGTGGAGATTATTGATAATCTCGCCGAATATATGCCGTGCGCGATTGGCGGCGAGCAATCACGACGCACGTCCGAGAGCGTGTTTATGAAGAGGTATCTGGAAGACATCAAAAAAATGCAAAAGGAAGTCGACGAGTATGATCCCGCCGGCAGAAATTATTTTGTAAGCACGAGTACCGCGGATTATTTACTATTCGCCGTATCCAAACGCGAACGCCTGAAATGGCTTAAGGACTCAATGGAGTTCAAGCCTACGCTCGACCCGCTGCTCGACGCGCTGGCCGCTTCCGCCGCGGAAAAACTGCCGAATTATAGGCCCGGTGCGGCGTGGTTCAAATTTCGTGACGCGGCTGCGGAAAAACATACGATGGGATTGTTTAAAAATTCCGCGACGATTAAAGTTCACCGCATAGGAGTAGAAAGTGCGGGCTGGGAAATTCAAAAAGATAACTACGGGCTGCTGCCGTCGTACCGCTATAAAAATGCCAATGTTTATTATCGCGATTCGGGCGAAGACCATCCGTTTTGCCGTGTTGCCAGCCTCAAGGTCAAACAGGATTATGCGGGCGGCGGAAGGTACAGCACAGAAACATATCGCTCCAGCGGACAGTTCAGGGTAATCGGCTGTCCGGCGGGGACGAAGCCGTAAGTTGCAGGTAGTTGCAGAGTTGCAGAGTTGCAGAGTTACAGAGTTACAGAGTTAGCGGAAGGTTCAGGTAGCTGCAGAGTTACAGGAAGTTTCAGATAATTCCGGAAAGTAAAAAATTTTGGATTTCTAAAACACCGCAACTTTCCGCAACTCTGAAACTACCCGTAACTTTCAAAGCCTAAGGACAACGACACACATGAAAAAATGCCCGGTCTGCGAGAAAACTTTTGA
>JANMSP010000340.1:0-1621 GCA_031389475.1 Pyrinomonadaceae bacterium | reverse complement strand
CCGAACTCCTGCGCCAGCTCAACTGAGCTACCTCGTCATTCCCGCGAAAGCGGGAACCCAGTTCTCTGTCTGGCTGGGTCCCCGCTTTCGCGGGATGACGAAATGATGGTTCAACGGCCGCGGCTGAGCTCGTCGACCTGGCCCATGATTGTCTGCAGCGCCGACTTGTTGGGGTCCGAGGCATGCTGGCGGCGGGACGGCATCTTGCCGCTCGATAGCAGGGTTTCCAGCGCCACCCGCCCGCGCGCCACGCGGCTCTTGATGGTCCCGACCGCGCAGCCGCAGATTTCCGCTGCCTCTTCATAGGCAAAGCCGCCGGCGCCGACCAGGATCAGCGCTTCGCGCTGCGGTTGTGGCAAGTGCATCAGCGCCCGCTGCATGTCGCCCAGTTCTATGTGCTTATCCTGACTGGCCGGGGCGGCGAGGATCTTGGAGGCGGTGATCTCATCCCATTCGCCCTTGAAGCGGGCGCGGCGCATCTGGCTCAGGAACAGGTTGCGCAAGATGATGAAGGTCCAGGCGCGCATATTGGTGCCGGCCTGGAAGCGCTTACGCGCCGCCCACGCCTTGAGCAGCGTCTCCTGGACCAGATCGTCGGCGAGATCGCGGCTGCCCGACAGCGACCGGCCGAACGCGCGCAGATGGGGGATCACTGCCCCCAGCTCGTCCTTGAAATCGGGATCGGATAGCGGAACGGGTTCGAACGGAGCCTCCGAATCCACGTCATCCTGAGGTTCGTCGACCACTAAATCCCCACCCGTTGGAAGCGCGCCGCAGCGCTGCTGTCGTCAGACCCTAACATCATCCGACATTGCCGCAGAATGTATGGCTCATCCGGCGATGAACAAGATGATCGCGAACAAAACAATCACCAATCCGGTGCCAATGACCAGCACATAGCGCGTCATGTGCGGTGTTGAGCCCGCCCGCGCTTCGGTGGTGGTCAGATGCTCTTGCGGCTCGGCCATTATGCTCTCGTCACGAATGGATCTTTCGCGGGCAACGCGCTCCGCCAGCCCATGTTCCGTAGTCCCGGTTCGGTTGGCCGGGCGCTAGGTCGCCGGAACCGTCGCCGCGTCGAAGAACAGAGCCTGGGCGATCGCCGCCTTCACCGTCGACCGCTGGAACGGCTTGGTGATGAGGAAGGTCGGCTCGGGGCGGGTGCCGGTCAACAGCCGTTCGGGAAAGGCGGTGATAAAGATTACCGGGACCGAGAATTCGGCGAGGATGTCCTTGACCGCGTCGATGCCGCTCGAATCGTCGGCCAGCTGGATGTCGGCGAGCACCAGGCCGGGCGGATGCGACCGCGCCTGCGCCACCGCCTCGTCGCGGGTGACGGCGACGCCGGTGACATTGTGCCCGAGGTCGCGGACGATGGTCTCGATGTCCATCGCGATGATCGGCTCATCCTCGATGATCAACACGTCGGCCAGGGTCTGCCGCTCGATCTCGCTCAGCGCCTCGGCGACCAGCGAATCGACGTCCCTGGGGGTGGCTCCGATCAAATATGCGGTGTCCTCGGACGAAAAGCCCTCGAGCGATGTCAGCAGCAGCGCCTGGCGCGACAAGGGCGTGATCCGCGACAGCCGCGCCTGAGCGATCCCTTCGCTCCCGGAGAAGC
>JANMSP010000016.1:0-2051 GCA_031389475.1 Pyrinomonadaceae bacterium | reverse complement strand
GACGAAGCCCAGCCATTGCCGCGCCGACTCCAACCGCCGCAAAACCGAGTTCGGTAATCGGCGTGTCAACAACGCGCTTGTCGCCGAATTCTTTCCAAAGTCCGCGCGTAACTTTATACGCGCCATCATATTCAGCGACTTCTTCGCCCATCACGAAAACATTTTCGTCCCGTAAAATTTCTTCGCGCAACGCTTGATTAAGCGCGTCGCGGATTGTCAAAATTGCCATAAAATCAATAGATAATTTTTTAATTTAAGCTAAAGCTAGTTCGGTTTCTTCCAACAAACGCTGGACGTTTTTCGGAAACTCGACCGGCAAAAACCAATCCATCGGGCAAACTACGGTTTCATCCGACTCGTCCTTAACCGTGCAGGTTTGGTGTTGCGGTTGAAGAATAACGTGATAAATTTTCAAAGGAATCAATTTTTCGTCGTCACTCGACAGACAAATCGCAAAAGTTTTGACGCTCGAAGCGTTATTCTGCAACTTTCGTTCGACGACAAACTCGCGGCTCGGCGCGACTTTTCCGCTTTCCATCAAGCCGACTTCCTTGACGCTTTCCATTAATTCACTAAAATCTTTTTCGTTCATTGCAACCATTCCCGAACCTGCTCGGCTAACATTTTTAATTGATCTTTATCCAAATCCGTCTGCTGATTTTTGCCGTAAATCGCCATCAAATAAATATATCTTTTTGCCGATGCTAAATAATAAATTATGCGAACGCCACCGCTTTTGCCTTTGCCTTCGATGCGCCAGCGAATTTTTCGCAAACCGTCTCCGCCGTGAATCACATCGCCGAGCGAGAAGTTATCAAGTAAATAATCTTGAAACGCAAAATAACCTTCTTTCGATAAAAGCGACGAAACAGCTTTGGTGAACGCTTTCGTTTCCCGGAAACTGTAAAGTTCATTCATTTTTCGTTACGCCAAAACATCCGTGAATAATTCTTTCTCGTCGGGAAACGGACTTTGTTCCGCGAAATCAACGGCTTTTTGCGTCGCTTCTTTCGCACGTTTTTCGATTTCTTCAAAATCCTTCTCATCGAAAACCTTCGCTTCTTTCAAACTTTCCTTGAACAGGAAAATCGGATCGCGCTCCTGATTTTTTTTGATTTCGTCGCTGGTTCGATATTTTCCCGGATCGGACATCGAATGTCCCATAAACCGGTAACAGCGAATCTCCAAAAGCGTCGGCGAACCGTCTTTTCGGGCGCGTTCGATAGCGCGCGTCGTCGCTTCGCGGACGGCTAAAACATCCATTCCGTCAACGAATTCGCTTGCCATTCCATAGCCTTCGGCTTTGTCCGCGATGCTCGACATTGACATCGCCCGCGCCTGCGAGGTTCCCATTCCGTATTGATTATTTTCGCAAATGTAGATGATCGGCAATTTCCAAAGCTGCGCCATATTTAACGATTCGTGAAACATTCCCTGATTCAACGCCGCTTCGCCGAAAAAGCAGAGCGTCACCTGATCGCCGCCTTTATATTTTTGGGCGTAAGCCATTCCCGTCCCGACTCCGATTTGTCCGCCGACGATGCCGTGTCCGCCGAAAAATCCTTTTTCTTTGGAAAAAAGGTGCATCGAACCGCCTTTGCCGCCGACGTTGCCGCCGGATTTGCCGAAAAGTTCCGCCATCACCGCTTCCGGCGTAATGCCGACGAGCATCGCCTGCACGTGGTCGCGGTAAGCGGTAATGACGTAATCTTTATCGCGCTCGGTCGCCAGAATCGAGCCGACGCCGACGGCTTCCTGTCCGATATACAAATGACAAAACCCGCCGATTTTTCCGATGCGGTACACTTCCGCGCATTTCTGCTCGAAAACTCTGCCGAGAACCATTTGGTAAAGCATCTCGCGCAGCAATTCGGGATCGGTATTTTTTATCGCGTCCGATTGCGATTTTTTGCGATCCTGATATTCCGCCCGCACCTGCGTCCGATTAACCGTATCGGTCACGCCGCTCGCCGCTTGTTTCGAGTTTTTCGAGGCGATTTTGCTGCCGCCATTGGTGATGCCGTCGTCGGGTTTCGGCGTTTTACCCGCGC
>JANMSP010000165.1:0-2566 GCA_031389475.1 Pyrinomonadaceae bacterium | reverse complement strand
GTTTGATCTGTGCCAGATTCCCGGCGGCGCGCGAATGAACTTCCCTTGCCAGTTTCCCGGTTTCCGCGAGGCCATAGAATGCGGGATACGTCGCTTTCAAGGCCGAAATATCCTTGCCCGCCGTTTTGCCTAGAGATTCGGTCGTCTGCGTAATATCTAAAATATCGTCGGTGATCTGAAACAGCAGGCCAAGTTCTGTAGAAAAATCTGAAATTGCCTGCACTTCGGCTTCGCTGGCATTACCAATGATCGCACCGGCTTTCCCGCATGCCGCGATCAGGGAACCGGTTTTGAAATTGTGAATGCGATTCAGGTCATCGACCGAAATACTTTTGCCTTCGGCCTCCAGATCGAACTGTTGCCCGGCGACCATTCCGCCCGGTGTTCCCGCCGCACGGGCAAGTTCGGTGATGAGCCTTATTCTTAATTCAGCGGATAATGCTTCGTCCTCGGCGATCGCCAAAAATGCGAGTGTTTCAAGCACGTCGCCGGCAAGGATCGCCGTTGCCTCGTCGAACTTTTTATGGCATGTTTCGCGTCCGCGCCGCAGGTCGTCGTTGTCCATAGACGGCAGATCGTCGTGGATCAGCGAATATGTATGCACCATTTCGACGGCTGCGGCTATACGCATAAGTTTCTCCGGCGGCGCGGCAAAAACCTCGCCGACCGCAAATACAAGCACAGGACGAAAACGCTTCCCGCCCGCAAAAAGGCTCCATCGGATCGCCTTGTGCAGCCGATGCGGCTCCGAATCCGCCGAAGGTATCAGTTTATCTAGGATTTCATCGACCGTCCGGACCGAATCGGCGATGAATTGATCGAGGTTATTCATTCTCGGGAAATTATCGGTTAATCGACGGTGATTTTCAATTTTGCATCCGCTCACACATTGATCCTTGCGCAAACGCCCGCAAGTGTCGAATAATTATCACTTAAATATATGCCGATAGATCAATTCGAATTTCGGGCCGCTTTAGGAAGATTCGCCAGCGGGGTAACGGTCGTTACAACTAAAGACGCGGACGAAAGGCTTCACGGCATTACTGTCTCCGCGTTTTCGTCCGTTTCGCTCGATCCGCCGCTCGTTTTGATCTGCATCGAAAAAACGGCGGGAAGCCATGATGCTCTGTTGGAATCTAAAGCTTTCGTTGTGAATATCTTGAGCATATCGCAAGCGGCAATCTCCGAAAGATTTGCGACTCAACTGGGTAACAAATTCAGCGGCGTGGAATTTTCAGACGGAATCAAAGGCATACCGGTTTTGGCGGGCTGTTTGGTGAATCTCGAATGCCGTCTCCAAAATTCCTGCGACGGCGGCGATCACACGATCTTTATCGGCGAAGTCGAAAAGGTCAACATTATGGATGGCAGCCCGCTTGTTTATTTTCATGGAAACTATCGCGTGTTGACCGACTAGAATCTATCTCTCATTTGCGAGAATGTTTTCAAGGTCGGCTTCTGATAATTGATAACTTTTGTTACAGAATCCGCAGTTCATCACCGCGCCCTTGTCTTCCTTAAGCATCGATTCCACTTCGCTTGCACCTAACGAACCGATCAGCGAAATCGCCTTTTCGGTCGAACAATTACATGCGAACGACACTTCGTTTTCGCCTAACACTTCATAATCGATAATACCGAGTGCCATTTTCAGCAGATCTTCGGGCGTCGCGCCGTCCTTTATCAGCGAAGTAACGTGCGGCGCGTGGCGGATCGTGTCCTCGATCATCGTTATGATGTGCTCGTTCGCCCCGGGCAGCATTTGGATCAGCACGCCGCCGGACGCCGTAACCAGCGGCTCGGTATTCTGCAGCAGCACGCCGAGCATAACCGCCGATGGTATCTGTTCGGATTTGGCCAGATAATACGCAAAATCTTCAGCAATCTCCCCCGACACTATCGGCACTGAGCCGACATACGGTTGATGGTGCAGCCCAAGCTCAAAACCGGACTCGCGTATCACATAAAACGTCCCGCCGCCGACAATCGCACCGACATCGAATTTTCCGTGTTCCTTAACCGGAACTTCGGCATGCGGATTTCTGACGTAGCCACGAACCGTGCCCGCAGGCGTGGCTTCGGCAACAATACCGCCAATTGGCCCGTCCGCCTCGATCTTCACCGTAAGGCGGTCGAAATCCTTTAGTGTTGCCCCCAGCAGAAGTGCTCCTGTCATCACTCTACCGAGAGCAGCGGTTGCGGTCGGCGATGGTTGGTGGCGCCTCGTAACCTCTCTTAAAATATTGCTCGTAACGGTGGCGAGCACACGAATTGTGCCGTCAGCCGCCGTACCGTGAATAAGCTTGTCCATTTTTACAGTTTCGAAAATCTCGTTCTTCAAAGTCAAATGCGGAAAGTTCGTGTTAGACCTTTTTTCTGGTTTCGCAAAGCATGACGGGTTAGTACCGGGAGCGATAGCGACTGGGTTTTTCTGAGGTTTGTGCCCAAGAACCCAGTCGCTATCGCTCCCGGTACTGACAGGAATTGCATTCAAACTTTTGCTTCCCGATCATATCAGGCGTAGAATCGACGTTACACCAATGCTTGTCACACTTACACCGCCTGT
>JANMSP010000148.1:0-4393 GCA_031389475.1 Pyrinomonadaceae bacterium | reverse complement strand
CGACGGCCACATTTGCGGACAAACTTGCATTCGAGACCGCCGATCTTAGCGATTGCACTATTGAACAGCCGCCGATCCCGGGCATGGTCTTTGCTCCGGACATTTGGAATCGGATCATCGCCTCGGCCCACAAATACGCCGAGCCGGGCATTATTTTTATCGACGAGGTCAATCGCCACAACCACATGTGGGCCTCGATGGGGCCGATCTACGCGTGCAATCCGTGTGGCGAGCAGCAATTGCATTTTAATAATTCCTGCAATCTCGGCTCGATCGATGTGGCAAAATTTTATAAGAAAATTGGACACGGCACTGATATAGACGAATGTATCGATTGGGAAAGGCTCTTGCGTGCGACGCATCTTTGCACGCAGTTTTTGGATAACGTGGTCGATGCCGGTTATTTTCCGCTCGAAGAAATCGACGATGTCGTGAAACGGACGCGTCCGGTCGGCCTCGGTATTATGGGCTTTGCCGATCTATGTTTGAGCCTAAAAATCACCTACGGCGAGCAGGAATCGCTCAATCTGATCGACAGGCTGATGGGCTTTATCCGCCGCGAAGCCTGGACGGCTTCAATGAAACTCGGAGCCGAAAAAGGAGTCTTCCCGGAACTCGAACCGAACCGCGAGGCGTATGCGAAATTTTTGTATGATCAGATCGGAATTTCGCGTGACATACCGCTGACGCCGCGAAATTACGAGGTGACAACCATCGCCCCGACCGGCACGATCTCTCTT
The DNA here is from genome assembly GCA_031389475.1 of Pyrinomonadaceae bacterium. Taxonomy (GTDB): domain Bacteria; phylum Acidobacteriota; class Blastocatellia; order Pyrinomonadales; family Pyrinomonadaceae; genus OLB17. The sequence goes on along the minus strand of JANMSP010000148.1, from coordinate 3,653 downwards.
CTCGCGGAAACTTCGTCCGGCATCGAGCCGAATTTCTCGTGGGCATACGTTCGCCAGGACACGCTTGGAACACGCACTTATGTTCATACTTTGGCGGCCCACGCATTAGGTATCGAAGTCGATCAGACTGACGAAGAATCGATAAAAGCGGCCGCTCAGTACGTCGTCGATCACGAAGACGAATTGCCGCCGCATTTTATTTCGGCGATGAACATCAAATCGCTGCAGCATGTGCAGGTGCTTGCCGCGGCTCAGAAGCACGTCGATAACGCGATCTCGAAGACCTGCAACGGAGCGAAAGACGACACGGTTGAATCGGTCGATGAACTTTATCATCTCGCCCGCAAGCTCGGCTGCAAAGCCGTCAGTTACTACCGCGACGGTAGCCGCGAGGGGCAGGTGCTGAATTCGATGAAGACCACTGCCGGAACGAGTTGAGCGCCCTCGCGAGCTTCAGGGATCGACCTGGCGGATACAATTCGACGCGCAGAATTTATACGTTACCGTCAATCATAACGGTGAACGGATACTGGAAGTTTTCGTCGCGGGACCGATCAGTGCGGGAGTGGGCTTGCTGGCATCGAAGATGCTGCGGGGCGGCTTCGAGGTAAACGAAGTGGCTGGAAGCTTGAATAAAGTTACCGGAACGCACGCCGTCTGGTTCAACGAACGGCTGCTGACATCGCCCGAGCAGGCAGTCGCCGAATGCCTGCTGCTTATCGACCGTCGCCTCAAAAATCTGCCGCAGTCAGAACGGCAAATAGCTAAAGGCCCGGACAATTTGAGTTCTATGTCGAATCTAATCGGCGAATGCCCGGAATGCCGCGGCCAGCTCGAACACGCCTCGGGCTGTGATTTTTGCAGAGATTGCGGATTTTCGAAATGTAAGTAAGGCAGGGATTTCGAGAATTACTATTTTAATTCAGTTCCTTATTTTCATCTTTCGTGTAATTCGTGGACATAACTTAAAGCCGTTATCCACGAAAATCAGGAAAGAAGAAAAATAAAGGAAAGACCAAAGACAAGCAGCGGCAACTTAAATTTGTCGCTGCTTTTTTTTCGCGATACAATTTAGGCATCTTTCCCGACCACACTAATGATGAAACTAAATATCACCCGTCCCGGCTTTATTCTATTGGCTTTTCTGTGCAGTTTGCTGAGTGTTTCCGCTCAAAGCGATGAGCGGCCGCGCTCGGTTGTTCCAACCCCGACGCCCGCAGTTATCATCTCCGCGGTGCCTTCGAGCGTTCAGACGCTTCCCGAACTGCAATCGAAGATACGGCTGAGGCTGGCGAGGCCGGAGGTGCGGCGGGGACAGATCGGGATAAAGGTGGTTTCACTTAACTCTGGCAAGATAGTATTCGAGGAGAACGCGGAAAAATACTTCATGCCGGCGTCGAATATGAAGAACTTCACCGTCGCCGCGGCGCTCGAAAAACTGACGCCCGACTTTCGTTTCGTCACCAGCGTTTTTGCAGCCTCGATGCCTGATTCAAATGGCACGGTAGCGGGCGACTTGCGTATTTACGGACGTGGTGATGTTTCGATATCGAACGCCTTTAATAACGGCGACTACTTCAAAGGCCTCGACAACCTTGCGGATAAAATAGTCCAGGCGGGAGTGAAACGGATCGAAGGCGGGCTGGTGGGCGACGAGAGCTATTTTGCCGGGAATGCGATTCCGGGAAGTTGGGAGATAGACGATCTGCAATGGTATTACGGAGCCGAGATCTCCGCGTTGCCGCTGAATGACAACGCTATCGATCTTTCGGTAAAGCCGGGGCCGGTCGGCTATCAATGCAGCATTCGCCTGGCTCCGGTCAACCCGATTGTCCGCGTCATTAATCAATGCACGACCATGCCCGCGGGTTCCGCCCGCACTTTGCGCATTGTGAAAAATACAGGTCAGAACATCCTGGAAATAACGGGTTCGCTGCCTGCCGGAAATGCGGGATTCAGCGGCTCCGTCACCTTCTCACGCCCCGCCGATCTCTTCGTTGCCCTACTGAAACAGCGGTTGGAGCTAAAAGGCGTGACTGTCACCGGACAAACTCGAACCATAAATGTAAGAAACAATATAGTTCCGTCAACCTCCGTCGAGATCGCAAAACTCGAATCGCCGCCGCTCTCGCTTATCGCCGCCAAGACGATGAAACCGAGTCAGAATATGTATACTGAAACGCTGCTCTGGACGTTGGGTGAACAGTCAAGGCAGACCGTTTCCTCGATGCCGATGGCCAACATAATAAAGACCTCGGAGATTGCAACGCAGGACAGTGCCGACATCGGCCTCGCCGCCGTCAAAACGTTCCTGACCGGCATCGGTATTGCCCCGGACGGCATTATCCAGCACGACGGCAGCGGCCTATCGAGGCATAATCTTATCACGCCGTCAGCCGTCGTCCAGCTTTATACGTATATGTCGAAACAAAGCCGATACGCATCCGACTGGCGTAATTCCCTGACCATTGGCGGCGTTGACGGCACGCTAGCGAACCGCTTCAAAGGCACGGCCGCCGCCGGAAACATTCGCGGCAAGACCGGCACTATCGACCAGGTCTCGGCGCTATCCGGCTACGTCACTACCGCCGGCGGCGAGCAACTCGTCATCTCCATCGTCGTCAATGGCGTCAACGTCACCAAAGACCGCACCGCTTTGATCGACGAGATCGTCCTAAACCTGGCAAATTTCAACGGCAAAATCGATCAGTAGCTCGACAAAATCGCCGTCGTGAATATGATTCAAAGCCGGCATGTACTAATCGAATTGTAAGCCATCAATTGCGGCTCTGCCACTCTATTTACGGTAAAGCTATGTGCCCGGGGATAATAACCCGCTAACGGATCTTATTCTCTTGACAAGCCTTTGAATAATAATTATTATCATTCTAAATTTAATCTTGCACCAAGAATCACACAGTGAAAGATACCGAAACTAAAGCATTGACGAAACAGCGGCACTCCGTTCTCAGCGTGATACGCGAATCGGATAAGCACCTGACGGCTAACGAGGTCTTTGAGGACGCTCGGCGGCTTTTGCCGGGTATCTCGTTCGCAACCGTCTACAATTCTCTGCGTTACCTGAAGAATGCGGGGCTGATCGGCGAGATTCGGTTAGGCACTGACGCCAACCTTTACGACCGCAAATTGACCCGGCACGATCACGCCATCTGCAGCGGCTGCGGAAAGCTTGTCGATTTTGAACTGCCGCTTCCGGGCGGATTGCTTGAGGAAGCGGCGAAGCGCTCGAAGTTCCAAGCAGCATCGATTGAACTGACTTTGCGGGGATTATGTCCGGAGTGTACTAAGTAGGCAAATTCATAGTTAAATGCGGAAGCCCGCGCGTTAGCAAGGGCGTAACACTCAAGGTTGAATATACCGCCGTTGCTAACGCGCGGGCTTCCACACTGTAATCCAGAAAAAAACTTAAAAGGTGAATCAAAAATGGAAAATGACATAGCAAATGGTAATGGCTCCAAATGCCCGTTCACGGGCGGGGCGATAAAGTTTACGACCGAAAGCAGCCGCTCGAACCGTGACTGGTGGCCGAAGTCGTTGAATTTGAACATACTTCGCCAGCACTCCGGGAAATCCGATCCGATGGGCGAGGATTTCGATTACGCGACAGAGTTCATGACGCTCGATTACGCGGC
>JANMSP010000104.1:0-3467 GCA_031389475.1 Pyrinomonadaceae bacterium | reverse complement strand
GCCTGAATTTACCGAAAATGGTGCCGACGTTTTAATCGAAAGCGAAACTAAGCTCGAAAAGCCAAAACTCTTCAAAGTCCTGCTCCATAATGACGATTTCACTACGATGGAATTTGTCGTCTTCGTTCTCCAATACGTTTTTAACAGAAGTGACGCGGAGGCGTCCGCGGTCATGCTAAAAGTGCACAATGAAGGCGTCGGCGTCGCCGGACTTTATCCATACGAAGTCGCGAATATGAAATCGGAGAAAGCAATGAATTTGGCAAAGGCCCGCGAGTATCCGTTTTTATGTACGGTCGAGGAAGAGTAGGAATTTCTCAACGCAAAGTCGCGAAGGTGCCAAGACGCAAAGTAAACAGCTTCAAGGCCGTTATCAAAAATCGCTTAAAAGCCTTGCGGCTTTGCGCCTTCGCGACTTTGCGTTAAATTGTATTACTCAAGTTTTTATAATCAGCATTATATGACCGAACCTTTTGACCTGAAGAAAACCGTTAATTTGCCCAAAACCGATTTTGCCCAGAAAGCAAATTTAGCTCAGAGCGAGCCTGCGCGGTTGAAGAAGTGGAAGGACATTAGGCTTTATAACCAGATCGCCGAAGCACGAAAAGGCCGCGAGAAGTTTATCCTGCATGACGGGCCGCCCTATGCTAACGCGGACATTCACATCGGCACGGCTCTTAATAAAATTCTGAAGGATTTCGTCGTCAAAACACGTTCGATGATGGGCTACGACGCGCCGTATGTTCCGGGTTTCGATTGCCACGGGCTGCCGATAGAAACGCACGTCGAGAAAAAGCTGGCCGAAAAAGGGAAGAATAAGGCCGATATTCCGGTCGCCAGTTTCCGCCGCATCTGCCGCGAACATGCTTCTAAGGCGATGGACGGGCAAACGCGCGATTTTTCGCGGCTCGGAATCTTGGGCGAATGGGAAACGCCTTATTTGACGATGTCGAACGAATACGAAGCGATGACCGCTCGGCTGTTCGGCACATTTCTCGAACGCGGCTATATTTACAAAGGCCTGCGTCCCGTCTATTGGTGCATTCACGATCAGACGGCGCTTGCCGAGGCCGAGGTAGAATACAAAGAACACACGTCGCCGTCGGTCTATGTAAAATTTCCACTAAAATCCGACCCGAAGCTGATCCACGAGGATCTGGCGGATAAGAAAGTTTTCGTGGTCATCTGGACTACGACACCTTGGACTTTGCCCGCGAATCTCGGTATCGCGGTGCATCCTGACTTCGATTATTCGGCAATCGAGGTTTCAGACGGCGAAGTGTTTATCGTCGCATCGGAACTCGCGAAAGCGTTTTCGGAAACCTGCGGGTTTGCTGAATATGAAGAGATCGCCCGCTTCAAAGGTTCAAAGCTCGATCGCCTCGAAGCAAAGCATCCGTGGCTCGACCGCGTTTCGCTGATAATGAACGGCGACCACGTGACATTAGGCGAAGCGGACGCCGAAGTCGAACTTGATGTGCGTTTTGAAAGCAAAACGTCGAAAAAATCCGGCACCGGCTGCGTTCACACCGCTCCAGGACATGGTGCGGACGATTTTCATATTGGGAAACTTTACGGCCTTGAGGTCTATTGCCCGGTCGATAATGCAGGACGTTTCACATCCGAAGTCGAGCATTGGGCCGGAGAAAACATTTTTAGGGCGAATCCGAAAATCGTCGAATTTATGCGTGAAAGCGGTGTGCTGCTTTACTCGGAAAATTACAATCACCGCTATCCGCATTGCTGGCGATGCAAAAATCCGGTGATCTTTCGAGCCACACCGCAATGGTTTATTTCGATGGATGAAGTGGCTGGGGAAGCATCATCCGATGGATTGCGGGCTAAAGCTTCTCGCGAGATCGAATCAGTAAAATGGCATCCAGCATGGGGCGAAGGCCGGATGCAAAATATGTTCAAAAGCCGGCCGGATTGGTGCGTTTCGCGTCAGCGGTCTTGGGGTGTGCCGATCCCGGTTTTTTACTGCCAGGACTGCGATGAGCCTGTCGCGGATAAGAAGATTATCGATCACGTCGCAGATATTTTTGCCGTCGAAACCGCCGACGCCTGGTACAGCCGGCCCGAAAGCGAATTGCTGCCCGAAGGCTTCGTCTGCCCGAAATGCAACAGTGCCGATTTTCGTAAGGAAACCGATATTCTGGATGTCTGGTTCGATTCCGGCTCGAGCTGCGTGGCGGTTTTGGAAACGCGCGATAATCTGCAATTTCCGGCGGATGTTTATCTCGAAGGCGGCGACCAGTACCGCGGCTGGTTCAATTCGTCACTGATGTGCGGCCTTGCAGCTCACGATCGGGCTCCTTATAAGCAGGTAATCACGCACGGCTGGGTCGTCGACGGCGACGGCAAACAGATGCACAAATCCGCCGGTAACGCGATTTCGCCGAATGAGATCGTCGAAAAATCGGGTGCGGAGATCGTGCGTTTGTGGGCGGCGGCGGTCGATTATACGCAGGACATGCGGTGCTCGGACGAGATTCTTTCGCGGGTCGTCGATGCCTACCGCAAATTCCGCAACACGCTGCGGTACGCTCTCGGCAATCTCGATGAATTCGATGTGGAAACGGATTCGGTCAGCGAAAACGAGATGCTCGATATCGACCGGTGGGCGCTCGCGAGTCTCGATGATCTGACGGAAAAAGTTTTAAGGGGCTATGAATCGTATGACTTTCAGGCCGCGTACCACGCGCTTTACCAGTTTTGCACGGTCACGCTCTCAGCCCGTTATTTCGATATAATTAAGGACAGGCTCTATATCTTCGCTCCGAAATCGGTGGAGCGGCGTTCGGCGCAGACGGCGTTGTATCGAATAATGGAAACACTTTGTCGTCTGCTTTCACCGATCTTAGTATTTACAGCGGACGAAGCTTGGGAGAATTTGCCGGGGCAAAAATTGCAGTCGGTGCATCTGGCGGAGTTTTCAGACGGAACGCCGGCTTCCAGCCGGCTATACGGCCGCCAGGATGGCGGCGTTCCATTGCTGGATAACTGGGAACGAATCTTCTTGATCCGCGACGAAGTTCTGAAAGCTCTGGAACTAGCCCGGATTGCAAAGCAGATCGGCTCATCGCTTGAGGCGAAAGTCATATTTACAGCCGATAAAGACACGACGATGTTTCTGCTCGATTATTACGAAGACCTGCGATATATCTTCATCGTTTCGCAGGTCGAAGTTCACGAAGGCGACGCGGCTAAGGTCGAGATACAAAAAGCCGACGGCGAAAAATGCGAACGCTGTTGGAATTATTCGACCCGCGTCGGGGAATTTGAGAAGTATTCGACAATTTGCGAAAGGTGTTTCGATGCATTAAACGAAATTGAGAAAGCGGCATCGGCTTGAGTTCAAACTTTAAGTTGTTTAAGGCAACTAATAGCGAGTCAGTACCGAGAGCGGTTAGCGACCGGGGCTTTGCAGCTTAAAATTAGAACCCCGGTCGCTACCGCTCTCGGTA
>JANMSP010000088.1:0-4466 GCA_031389475.1 Pyrinomonadaceae bacterium | reverse complement strand
CGTGAGAACCGCTCCCGGAACCTGTTTCGCCTTCAATTCCAGCTGCACATCATAATCGAATTCCGGCCCCGCCATGAAACGAATTATCGAATCGAGGGCTTTATGCGCTGTTCCGTTCGGCAAAAAAGCCTGGAATTGAATAAATGTAAGGCTTTTGAGCCGCACCCGGAATTTAGACTGCTGCTCCCAAACCTGCGTTCCGGTGATCGCGTTAAGGCCGAGCGTGCTGTTCTTTTTTCCGAGTCTTGTGTAATCAGAGCTGTTAAGGGCTAACCATTGACCGAAAAACTGCTCGATTTTTGCCGTCACACCGAAATAATCGCTCAATATATTTTCAAGTGCATTCGATGAATGCGGCTTCTGGGTTATCAGGCCGACATAGGGCAGCAGGGATTCGTCTTTTAATTCAAGTCGCCCTCGGAGGCCGTTCGTCCCAAGCCCCGCCAAGTCGAAAAGATACCCGGTAAATTCGTCCGCTCCGCGTTCGTACGCGACCGGAAAACGGTATTTCGCCCAAGCCCTGTAAAACATCGACACCGCGCGGTGCGTGAAAATATCCAGAAACGCCCACATTGAAGTGTCGCGGTGCCGGACACGGTCAAGCACCAATTCGGTGTAATGCGTCGGCAAAACACCGCTCGGGCCGACGAGGCCCATAAAATTAACGAGCATCTCGACCTTCGTTTCAGGCTCCGAACCTGCGGCCGGCTCGCGTATCTCGCGAATCTCACTCGCCGGAAAATCGAGTCCTACCGTCGAGCGGAAGCGGACCACTTCCTGATTCGGCAACGCTTCGCGTCCAACGGCCTGAAGTTCGGGAAATATCTTTTCAAAGAGCCGCACGGCCTGAAAAAACTCAAACTTGTAAGGCTCGTCAAATAGAACTTGATTTAAAGGTTTTTCCTTCACGAATTTTGTCTAAATGTTACAACGCCGTCACGCTTACAGCAATTCTTGCTCACCGGCGCGTGGTGGAAACTGCCTCACGTCTTCTTCCCGCTGTACGGTGCGTATAACTGTCTGATTAAACGAGTTAACGGAAGCATAAAGTCCGAGAAATCTCTCCAGAACACAGCCGAACAAAAACAGGCCGCTGCCGACGTATTGTTCTTCGTCGAATGTCAGCGTCGTTTCGATTCCCCTGACAAATCCGGCTCCGATACGGCCGCCGATCTGCCGGACCGCTTTACGCGATTCGATTCCCGTGATCCCAAGGATCTGCTTTCTGCTTACAGACGAATCGTCGAAATTATAAAGGCTCAGAATTTCCTGCAAAGCGTCCGGACTGCCGCTGGAGGTACTGAGGAGCGAAATGTAATTCAGGTTGAGATGCGAGATCAGCCGCCATTGGGCCGAACGCCGCTGAGGCGGCCGAATGGTTTCGGTCGGCTTTGTCAGGCAGCGAACGCGCGAGACGAGTGCCGAACCTTCGACCTCGAAATCGCCTTCCTTTCCGCCGAACGGCAGCCGGGCCGGAAGGTCCCGGTTTGTACACGTAGTTCGGACGTTCAAAACCTCGACCGCCGGCACACGCGGATTAAAATTTACGTTGACCAGAGAGAGAAAAACCTCCGTCCCCTGGTCGTTCGCCCGCTGCGAAGCACGCCGTGTCGGGTACCAGAATGCCTTTTCCATTTGGTCGCCATAGGCGTGTTTAAGTGAATAAAACGGAGCGTATTCACGCGTAGTATTTGTACGCGGGTCGCTCGTGACGACACCGTCCACGGAATAAATTTCGGTTGTCGATTGGCGGTGGACATCCGGAATAATTTGATACTCGTATTTCTGCTGATTGAGATAAAGCGGATCGGCCATCCGCGAGAAAAGATTGACGATCGGCGTGCAGCCCATTCGAAAAGTGTCCGCTGTTATCGGAGCGATTGGCGGCGTGACATCCTTTAGGTGGATCAAAATGTCGAAATGCCCGCCGAATTTTCTTGCGATTGCTTTGTCAAGCCCGAAAATATCGAAGAACAGAAACTTGTACGGAAACGAGAAATACTCGGTCAGCAGCCGGTAGCCCATAAACGAACGTTTCGTGTAGGGAAGTATTGATTCGGTATAGCTAAAACCGACCTGTTTGATCGCATCGGCCGCTGGAATAATTACCGGATCGGGCTGTTTTAGCTGAATATTGGTCAGTGTTTTTAATATTTTATTGCCCAGCGGCGTTTCTTTTGGCCGAAATTCGACCGCCGTCGCGTGGTTGAAAATGATCTCGTAAAGCGGAAACACCAACTGCGGATCTCCGTCGATATAAAAGCGCAGCGATTCTGTCGGCAAGTCGGTATCGCCCTGCTTTAGTTCATGGAGGTCGGCATCGCCGTAGCATTTCATGCTCAACCGGATAAAGCTTTCAGCATATTTGCCGCGGGCGTCCTTCGGTGCCGGCGATTCCAGTGCGGCCGCCGTCAGTTCTATCGGAACAAGGTTGACGTCATATGTCGTGCGAAAGCGGCACGGTGTCCCGTCAACCGGACGCGAATTAAGCTTCGAGTTGCGATCGAGTTTTTGGGCTGATGTCAATTTGTCTTTCGGCGAACCGTAAACGAACTGCGCGATCGCCATCGATGGGATTGGCGACAGATAATGCGGATAGAGAAGATTTATAAAAGATTCCGTGATCTCGGGCAGTTCATCATCGAGTTTCAGACCGATGCGGCCGGTCAAGAATGCGAACGCTTCGACCATCCGTTCGACGTGCGGATCTTCTATTTTCTCTTCATCGAGCTGAAGGCGCGCGGCTATCTTTGGGTATTTGCGGGCAAACTCGACCCCCATTCGGCGAAGGAAGACAAGTTCTCGCTCGTAATATCCTAAAAGTTCGTCGCGCATAGCGGTTGTTATCTAAGTTCAGTTCCCATATGAGCCGCAACTACGATTGAAGGGTCGGAAGTTGGGCAATTTGCGAATTTCGTGTTGATTCGTGTTGTTTCGTGGTTCCGGTTTTTGCTCGGAAGAAACCACAAAACAACACGAAAAAGCACGATATAAATCAAAAAACCCACAAATCAGAATTACTGCGGATCTACTTCGAAGCCTTAAGGTCCGTGCAAACTCATTTTTCAATTACGGAAAAATTGCCGGTTCCAGAGTTCATGACTGTGTCGAACGTTATCGGCTCCGGGGTCGGCTCGGCATCTAGACGAGCTTCGACGCGAAATTTAATCTGGCGTTCCAACGGCGTTATCGGTTCGAAAATTATCTTCAGATCTAAAAATCGCGGCTCAAAAAAGTTTATAGCATCTTCGATGTGCTTGGTCAGTTGTTTCAGTTCGTTGGCGTTTGCGATACTGAGGCCGGTAAAATCCGGCAGACCGTAGAAAACCACGGATCGTTTTGCTTCCTCCAAGCCTTCTGGAAGCTTAATTCCATGCCGCGTATTCAAAAGCCACTCGAGATCACGCATCACGGACTGTTTCAATTCGCGGATCGAGGTCGTGCGGGATCTTGGGCCATCCTGAGACTGCTTCGGGTCAAAATCCAAAAGGCGGTCAAGAACGGAAGTTGTAACTCTTAATTCGCCATCGATCCGTGCCATACAAAAGAAGTAACCTGCCTGAAATCGAAAGTTGCCCCTGAAATGGAAAAAATTGTCTGCCGTTTAAATAAAACGGCAGACAATAAGTTTTTAGTAAATAGGGTCTTAACCAACGGTTCCTTCGACCTTCTTCGTATCGTAGATCGCGGTATCGTTCAGAGCAACCGATCCATCGGGCTTCTGCAGGAAGTATTCTTCCTTAATCTTCGTAAAGTTAAAGGAAATACTGTCATACGGAATGCCGCCGCCGTTGCTGCCGCTGATCTGGCGGGATGAGATCACAAGGTCTTCAAACGTGATCTTCAGATAAGTGAATGGGCTGCCGCCGCCGCCGGTTTTCCGGCAGCTCAATATCGCCTTCGGTATGTGATTGCCTTTAGCGCAGGCCAGAAAAAGCTGCGGCGATGCTTTGCCGTGCGTGATCATAAAGCTGAAGTCCTGCAGGCTGACTTTTCCGCTTCCCAAACCACTACCGTAGCTTGCGGATCCGGCGTTAGACGCACCAAAGCTCCACGATGCGATCTGCATTTGTTTTTCAAAACCGACTGCGTCGGCTTCACCTATGATGGTATCGATATTTAAATAAAAATCACTATCTGCCATAATTTTCTCTTGCTCCTTTCAGAATAATCTTCTGTTTAGTTATTTGTTTCGCCTGGTAGCAAAACTGCCATGGTTTTAGGCTTTCGCCCCTTCTCAACGCGTTTCGCTACTCGCGTTATGTATCTAAGACGAACCGGAAACCTGCTTTTGCGAATCTTTATTAAAAATACGCATTTAGTTTCCGATTCCATTATTTTCCAGCCGGTTTCGGCAGGTCAGCAACCAAGCGAAGTGAAACGGAGAGCTCGTCGAGCTGGAAATGCGGCCGTAAAAAGGCGACTGCCCTGTATACGCCCGGTTTGCCCGGAACTTCCGAAACATC
>JANMSP010000082.1:0-2668 GCA_031389475.1 Pyrinomonadaceae bacterium | reverse complement strand
GAGAAATGTCGTTGCGGTAGATGCCGGAACAAATCAGATCGTGTGGAGCCTGCGAAACGATTCGCGCGTTACCGTGCGTGAAAATACGAACGCCCGCAATTTAAAACCGGACAATTTCAATGAACAATTTGATCTGATCGTCATTGACGTTTCATTTATTTCTTTGACAAAGGTCCTTCCCGCAGCAGTTCCGCTTCTAACGGAAACCGGTAAAATCATTTCGCTTATCAAACCGCAGTTTGAAGTTAGAAAAGGTGAAGTTGGAATCGGCGGTATCGTCCGGGAAAGCGAAAAGCATCAGCGTGTCGCCGCCGAGGTAAATGCTTGCGCCGTTTCGCTGGGCCTTGAAGTTTCCGGCCTGATCGAATCTCCAATTCTGGGGGCGGAAGGCAATAAGGAATTTCTCGCTTTGTATGAACGATAAAGAAACGGATGAGGAAGGAAAACTCGTGGAAGGCCTCGATTATTATTTTGAGGACGGCCTGATGGTGCTAACTGAACACTTTCTTCGCAAACGCGGTTACTGTTGCGGAAACCGCTGCCGGCATTGTCCTTACGATTACGTTAATGTTCCGGATCTACAGTAGAAATGTCTCGATTTCCTGATCTCGCTCATAAACCGGTCGAGAAATTATTTCAATTTCATCGGTTGCCGTCTGAACTTCGTGCCGGGACTGTCTCAACCGGTTGAGCCGTTCGGAATCGATTTGAATCGGTTCCTGCGTTGCCAGCCAGTCAAAAGTTTCGTTCAAAACACGAACGCCGCCAACGCTAATTAACGGATCGATCCGATAATATATCCATTTGCCCTGCCGCTGTGTCGTAACCAAACCGGTGTTACGCAAATAAGCCAGGTGGCGGGAAATCTTCGGCTGACTCAGCATCAGCGTCTCGGTAAATAAATTGACGCACACCTCGCCGTCACGCATCAGGTTCAAAATCCGAAGCCGCGTTTTGTCGGCGAGTGCTAGAAAAACGTTTTCTATTTCGGCTAATTCGTTTCGTTTGTCCATTTGAATCATAAACATATTAGCTTAGGCGTATATAAGAAGTAAAGGCGGCGGACTATTGCACTTACTTTCCGATATAGTTACGATTAGCTGATAATTATGGCTGAAGAATCATTTTATACATTAGCCGTCCACGCGGGCGAGGACCGGAAGCAGAATCACGGAGCGGTTTCGGTGCCAGTTTATAACTCCTCCGTTTTTGCGTTTCAGGATGCGGAGGAAGCTTCGGATATTCACAACGAGGTGAAGCCCGGTTATTACTACGGCAGACTCGGCAACCCTACGACGGCGGCCTTGGAAAAGTCGATAGCACAGCTTGAAAATGGTGAGGATGGTTTAGCGTTTGCGTCCGGAATGGCGGCAATTTCGGCTGTGATCCTGACTTTGGCGAGTTCGGGCGATCATCTTGTTGCCCCAAGTTCAATGTATTCAACGACGACAAACTTTCTAAAGCATTTAGCGGAAAAGTTCAACATCGAAACAACCTTTATCGATGCCGCCAATGCGGAAAATTACCGTTCCGCATTACAACCGAATACAAAGATCTTTTGGATCGAAACTCCTTCGAATCCATTGGTACAGATAACCGATTTGACCGCCGTCTCAGCAATTGCGAAAGAGAATGGCATCACGACCGTTGCGGATAATACATTTGCTACGCCTTATAACCAACGGCCACTCGACCTTGGAATCGATGCCGTCATTCACAGCGCTACAAAATATCTCGGCGGGCACAGCGATCTGACCGCCGGCCTGCTTGTTGGAAATAAGGATATAGTTGAAAAAGCGAGAAACGGTGCCGGTAAATACTATGGCGGCAATATCGCACCGCAGGTTTCGTGGCTCGTAATGCGCGGAATTAAGACTTTAGCACTGCGAATGGAGCGGCATAATTCTAACGCATCCGCTTTAGCGAATATGTTGGCGAATCATCCAAAAGTCTCTGCCGTTTTTTATCCCGGAATTGTGTCGCATGAGAACCATGAAATTGCAAAACGGCAGATGAAGGGTTTCGGCGGGATGATCGCCTTCGATGTCGGATCTTTGGATGCCGGAAAGGCATTTGTTAACGGATTAAAGCTTTGCACGCTGGCCACGTCGCTGGGCGGAGTCGAAACAATCATCCAACACTCCGCGTCAATGACGCATGCGACCATTCCACGGGAACAAAGGCTTGAAGCCGGAGTCACCGATGGCCTGCTTCGCCTTTCCGTCGGCATCGAGGACATCGAAGATTTGATCGGGGATTTTCAACAGGCTCTCCAGAAGATCTAACAACCCATGACCTATATTCTCGCATTCGATCAAGGCACAACCAGCAGCCGATCCATTATTTTCGACCGCGAAAGCCGCATTGTCGCTGTCGGGCAAAGCGAATTTCGGCAGATCTATCCGCAAAGCGGCTGGGTGGAACATGATCCGCGCGAGATTTGGCAATCGCAGATCGAAACTGCCCTTGAAGCGTTGGAAAAGGCAAAACTGCCTGCAAAAGATATTATCGCTCTCGGAATTACCAATCAGCGTGAAACCACGATCATCTGGAACAGGAAAACTAGTGAGTCGATTCATAACGCTATCGTCTGGCAGGATCGCCGCACATCGGATTTTTGCAATCGGATTCGTGACGAACACGCGGATAAAATTCGCCGCAAAACCGG
>JANMSP010000017.1:0-7674 GCA_031389475.1 Pyrinomonadaceae bacterium | reverse complement strand
CTGAATGGGCGAAAGAATTATTCTTTCGCCCATTCAGGGCGCCTTCATCGTTTAAAAGGGACCAGAAGTTTCACCTCTGGCTACTGTCTGTCCGCACCTTCAGTGCAATATCAGCTCAAAGCCATCTCGCCGGACAAATCTTTGTCAATACTTTTCAAGTGCGCAACGACCTTCTGAATTAACCATTCCGGTGTTGAAGCTCCCGCGGTTACACCGACCGTTTTCACGCCGACCAGATCTTCCGCGTTTATCTCATCTTCAGTTTCAATCAGAAAACTCTTGTCGCAATATTCCTTGCAAACGCCGAGAAGCTTAACGCTGTTCGACGAATGCCGGCCGCCGATAATAAAGAAGGCATCGACCATTCCCGCAAGTGCGCGGGCCGCTTCCTGTCGGTCCTTTGTCGCGGAGCAAATCGTATTTACGATCTGCACATCGTCATCGGTTTTTGATTTGATCGCCTCGGCGGTGTCGAAAAATGTCTTTACCTTGATCGTAGTCTGTGACACTACCAACGGGTTGCGAAGCCGCGGCAACGCGGCGACTTCCGTTTCGTCGCGAATGATAAAAGCGTGATCGGGAGCATAACCTTTGACGCCGATCATTTCCGGGTGATCGGGGCTGCCGACGATAATTACGTGGCGGTTTTCAGCGGCTGCACGAGCGGCGAGTTTTTGGACGCGGGTGACGAAAGGGCAAGTTGCATCCACAACCTTCGAAGCCATTTCTTCCAATTCCTTCTGTACCTGCGGCGTCACGCCATGAGCGCGGATCACGGCAGTCTCACCGCGCCCGATCTGAATCGGCTCGCTGATCGTAGTGACGCCGTATTGGCCAAGCCGCTGCATCTCCTGCTCATTATGGATCAGCGGCCCAAGGCTGCGAACCGTATCGCCTTCGCCCAAAGCCTCCTCAACCATCTCGACCGCACGCTCGACGCCAAAACAAAACCCGTATTCATCCGCCAGTAAAACTTGCATTTTTTTCTTTCTAAGCCTTAGATTCAATACTTTATCATCAAGCTGTCCTGATTTTAGCAAATGCTTGATAGAAACGGAACTTTCAATGTTCTGAGTTCAAGCTTCAGCTTGTCTTCGGCTTCGGGCATAAGACAAGCTGAAGCTTGAACTCAGAACGTTTACCGAACCGGTTCCCGCAGCATAATTTCCGCCGTTGTCCGCGCAATCGCCGCTGACTTTTCATTGGAATCTTTTAAGTGTGCAAGCTGCATCAACGCTTCGCCGGTTCTTGCCAGCAGCCGGAAAAGATCGCCTTCTTCTGCTTTTGTCCTGTTCACCAGATCGTCCCAGGCCATTCCGGCGGTCCACCTTTCGGCGGCTGCGGCGGCGGAAAGATTTATTTCTTCGGATGGCTCGATGCCGAATTTCCATTCGACATTCGAAACGTCATAAATTACGTCCTCGAACGTGCCGATGACCTCAAGCAGGTTATCTGACAGATAAAGATCGCCGTAATTGCGGTCCGAATCGGCGGCGAGAGCAGCCATTAAACCGGCGAGGACTTTCGGTTCAAGATCTTCAAAAATACCGCGCCGCAATGCCTCGCCGACGAGCAGCGTCCTATCTACCCGCACATCCGCCAACCATTTTCCGGATTCCGTTACCTTTTCACCGCGAAAATCGAGATAGCCGAAATGATCCAGAACCTTCGCCCGCCGCTCAAACGGCAGCCATATCTCGCTTCGCAGGTATTCCAGATCGCGTCCCTGCTTTTCTAAATAATTAGCGTCTTCCCAGTTTTCCCACAGGAACTGAAATGCCAGTTGCTTTTCATCCTCGCCAAGATTGTCAGGCATTATTTTATCGATTAGTGAATTTATCAGCGCGGCAGCTTCATCGGTATCAGACTTTTTGAACGATAGTTTCGGTTCCTTTATCGGCGGGTTTTTCCCTTCGAAAACGTCGAAAAAGGCCAGCTCGATATTTTTGTTGTTAATCGCGTATTTATTATCGTAAACCCGCAG
Source organism: Pyrinomonadaceae bacterium (assembly GCA_031389475.1). Taxonomy (GTDB): domain Bacteria; phylum Acidobacteriota; class Blastocatellia; order Pyrinomonadales; family Pyrinomonadaceae; genus OLB17. The sequence continues at coordinate 5,690 of JANMSP010000017.1, read as the reverse complement.
AACGCGGTCGAGCGGAAAGTCGGCTCCTGCTCCGTCGTCGCGCATCGCCATGACCTTTTCTCTGTGGACGCTCATTACCATGAACAGCCGTTTGCCGCTGCGGCCCTGCGTCACGATGCGGCCGGAATAAACGTTTTCATCGAGCCATTTATGCCGCAGATCGGTGCGAGAAGAAGGGACGTTTTCGTCAAGGCGGTTTTTTGCCTGCGTAAGGCGCTCGAAACCGCGTACGTCGTCAACGCTAAATCCGAAACCGCTTTCGTCGAGCCTGGCGGAAAGCGTCTCCGTTCGCCGCTCGCGTTCTTTTTTCAGCTTGTCGATCTGGCGGCTCGTATCCTGAAAGGCAAAACTTTTTTCGGCAATATCGCGAACCTGATCGAAATTTCCGAACGCGTCGAGCAGGTTTAGAAGGCTCGTATAAGTCGAGCGAAACTGGCTGCCGAGTGGATCTGGTGGAGCCTTCAGCAGTTCGGCGATCTTTTTCGGGTTTTGAAATTGTCCCGGAGCAAGCACGACAAATCCGACATTGTCTTTGCCTCGCCGTCCCGCACGTCCCGTCATTTGCTGCAATTCACTCGCTCTGAGAGCACGCCAGCCATCGTTTCCGCGCGTGTCGGCGTTTACGATAACGACCGTCCGCGCCGGAAAATCGACACCGGCCGCAACGGTCGATGTCGCAAATATCGCATTCAACAATCCGCCCGACATCATTTTTTCGATCAGCAGTTTCCACGACGGAATATGTCCCGCGTGGTGTGAAGCGATGCCTGAATTAACGAGAATTCGTCGATGTTTGTGTTGAAGAACTTCGGGATTTTCGGCTGCGTATTCATCGAATATCGCTTCGCGTTTTGCAAATTTGTCGCGGTCGGTCTGCTGCGACTTGTCCGCCGCGACCTCCGATGCCGCTTCATCGCACTTTCGCCGCGTCGGCATAAAGATGATCGCCGGCAGCAGATTATACCCGCGCAGCGACGAAATAAGCTTGTGCGGCGGAATTTCCGGTGGACGTGGATTCATTGAAAGAATTATAACGTAAATGCCGCAAGAATAGAGTATTTGCAATTTTTGTGTCATCCATAAAACCATTGACAATGAATGAAACAAATGTAAGAATTATCCGGGCCTTTCCGGCCTGTTCGATCTTTGAAAATTTAATCGAAAAACTTTTGGGACAGTGGGACGTGGGACAAGGCAAAATAGAAAAATTGCCCGGGACAGTGGGATGCAATGTTTAACTATTTGTTTACAATAGTTTACGGATTTCCGAAGGCTGCGGAAACGCATTCGTAAATACGCTGGGACAGTGGGACAGTGGGACATGGGACAAGTTGGGACGTTTCCTGAAACCAGCATTTGGATTTGTCCTGTTACCAAGCTGTTCAGTTGTTTCATTTCACCTGCGTCTTTATAGTAAATACAGATGAAAAAGTGGCTGTTGAGAATCGGAGCGGTAATCGGCCTGATAGTTGCCGGACTCGTCATTTTAGTGATTTGGACGGATAGTGATACTACGGTGGCTGAAAAATACGTTAAAAATGAGAGTCTACTGACGATCAAGCCGGATTGGCAGGGAACTCCGGTCGATCGAAAGGACAGGTTCGTTAATCATGAATTCCCGTTTTTGGGCAAAACAAGGAGCCTTTTAAAGTGGCAGCTTTCGTCTAATCCATTTAAGGAAGCCAAGGAACGCGACACCGCTCGGCTTGAAGTAAAAGATCCCACGCAATTTCTAAATGACGATACGGACGGCATTTTGTGGCTCGGCCATGCGTCGTTTCTCATACGTTTGAATGGCGTCGACATTTTGCTCGATCCGATATTCGGCAAGCCGCCGCTAGTGACCGAATATGTTCCTGTTCCGTCGCCGATCGATAAGATCAGAAAGGTGGATTACGTGCTGCTTTCACATGACCACCGCGATCATTGCGATGCGGCAACACTCGAACAGGTCGCTCAAAAGTTTCCGAATGCCGTATTCGTGGGCGGACTAGGGATGGAAGATATTTTTAATGGTTGGAAGACTGAAACGAACATCGTCAGAACGGCCGGATGGTTTCAGCAGTTCGACCTGCCGAATCAAAAAGTGAAGGTTTTCTTTGTTCCCGTGCGCCATTGGTCGAGACGAGGATTGTTTGATATGAACAAACGTCTTTGGGGCGGCTACGTCATTCAAAGCGAAACCGCGACCATTTATTTTGGCGGCGACAGCGGTTACGGGCGGCATTATAAAGAGGTCGGCGAGCTGTTCCCGAATATCGATTATTTCCTGATCGGCATCGGTGCATACGAGCCGCGTTGGTTCATGGAGGCAAATCATAATTCACCGGGCGACGCGATAAAAGCGTTTCAGGATTCAGGTGCTAAAACGATGATACCAATGCATTTCGGACGATTCGATTTATCCGACGAGCCGCCGAACGAGCCGCTGAGAGCATTGCTGGACGAAGCCGGGAAACTGGGCCAGTTTGATAAAATAAAAGTCCTGGCTATTAACGAGAGTCTCGAAATAAAGTAAATAATGAAATTTCCGAGAGGTTCAGGAATTCTACTGCATATCACGTCGCTGCCTTCGCCTTTCGGCATCGGCGATTTTGGCGATGCGGCGTATCGATTTGTTGATTATCTCGAATCCGCCGGGCAGAAATACTGGCAGATACTTCCGCTCGGGCAGACCGGCTACGGGAATTCGCCGTATGGATGTTACTCGGCTTTTGCTGGAAACGTTTATCTCATTTCGCCCGAGAGGCTTGCGAGATACGGTTTCTTGTCAGAACCGGGAGCGGTAGCGACTGGGGTCTTTGAAAGGATAAAGGATAAAGGAGAAAGGATAAATGAAGAATCGGTATCGCCTGCTGCTGACAAAGTCGATTACGGAAAGGCCATTGACTTTAAGAACGATCTTTTGGTGAAAGCATTTGAAAAGTTCAAACAAACAAGTGACGACACGCTTATTTCCGATTTCCATAGATTCTGCGATGAGAATGCTTTTTGGCTTGAGGATTATTCGCTTTTTCAGGCCGTTAAACTGAAAAACAACTATGCTTCCTGGACGAACTGGGATGAAGGGTTAAAACTTCGCAGGCCGGACGCACTTAATGCCGCCCACAGAGAACTTGACGATGAGACCTTCGCTCAAAAGTTTTATCAGTTCGTTTTTTTCAAACAGTGGCATGAGTTAAAAAGTTACGCGAACGAAAAAGGCATCCAAATCATCGGAGATATACCGATCTACCTGACCTCGGATTCATGCGATGTCTGGTGTAATCAGGACCAGTTCAAACTCGACGGCGAAGGCAAGCCAACCGTTGTGGCCGGAGTTCCGCCAGACAGTTTTAGCACCACCGGACAGCTTTGGGGAAGCCCGATCTATGATTGGGAGAAGATGCGGAGCGGCGGTTTTAAATGGTGGACGGAGCGGATAAAATTTAATCTGTCGATGTTCGACATTGCACGGATCGACCATTTTATCGGGCTAACGCGGGCTTGGGAAGTGCCGGCAAAAGACAAAACGGCGGAGAACGGCGAATGGGTTTTCGTTCCCGGACAGGAACTGTTTTCGACTCTGCGGTATGTGTTAGGCGATTTTGCGTTAATAGCCGAAGACCTCGGAGAAGTTACTCAGGAAGTTGAACGGCTGCGTGACGATTTCGGATTGCCGGGAATGCGTATCTTACAGTTTGCTTTCGGCGGCGATTCAAATAACCTGCACATGCCGCATAATTTTATCCGGAATGCGGTAGTTTATACCGGCACACACGACAGCGATACAGTTGTCGGCTGGTACAAGGCGAGAGCGAGAAAACGTAAAAATCAGAGCGGTGAAGCCGATCATTGCCGGAGATATTTGCAGTCGAACGGCAAGGAAATTCATTGGGATTTCATCCAAGCGGCGCTCGGCTCGGTCGCGGATATAGCTATTGTGCCGATGCAGGACTTGCTCGGATTAGACAATTCGGCCAGGATGAATACACCGGGATCGATGGACGAAAATTGGTCCTGGCGTGCAAAGGAAAGCGATTTTAGAGAAGACGTAGCCGGTAAGCTACGAGAAATGACACAGCTATTTAATCGATAAACAATATGACAAAATTCAACCGCCGCAATTTTTTGGAACTGACCGCACTCGGGACCGCCGGAGCGATTATGAGCCAGGGAAAAAACATTTTCGCTCAAAGCAAAGCAACCGCATTCGATCTTGAAGAGAAGACTATTGTAGAACTTCAAACGGCAATGCAGAAAGGCGAGACCTCGTCCAAAGAGATTGTTACGAAATACTTACAGCGGATCGGCGACATCGATAAAAAATTAAATTCGATCATCGAACTTAACCCGGACGCCCTGGACATTGCGGGACGATGTGATGAGGAGCGCAGGAATGGAAAAGTTCGCGGCCCGCTGCACGGCATTCCCGTCCTCTTGAAGGATAATATCGATACCGCCGATAGGATGAAAACAACCGCCGGAAGCTTAGCATTGGTCGACGCTCCGGTGCCAAAGCAGGACGCTTTTATCGTTAAACAACTTCGCGATGCCGGTGCGGTGATCCTCGGCAAAACGAATTTGAGCGAATGGGCGAATTTTCGTTCGACGAAATCATCGAGCGGCTGGTCGGGCCGCGGTGGGCAAACGCATAATCCCTATATTCTAGATCGGAACGCTTGTGGATCGAGTTCGGGTTCGGGTGTTGCGATTTCCGCTAATCTTGCGGCAATCGCTGTCGGAACTGAGACTGATGGATCGATTGTTTGCCCGGCGGCTATGAGCGGAATCGTCGGCATTAAACCGACGCTCGGCCTGATTTCGCGTTCGGGCATAATACCGATAGCTCACAGCCAGGACACCGCCGGGCCGATGACCAGAACGGTGGCCGACGCGGCGGTTTTACTTACCGTTTTGGCCGGAATGGACTCAAGCGATTCGATCACGTCGCTAGCGGTAAAAGAGAAAAAGGATTACACGCAATTCCTGCAAAAAGATGGTTTGAAAGGAATGAAGATCGGCGTTGCCCGCCAGTTCTTCAGTCGAAATTCTAAAGTAGATAAGCTTATCGAGCCGCAATTACAGATATTAAAAGACGGCGGTGCGACGCTGATCGATGTCGAGTTTCCAAAGCTGCGCGATTTTGACGATGCGGAGTATGAGGTTTTGCTATACGAGTTTAAAGCCGATCTCAACAAATATCTCAGCGAACGCGGAGGCCAATATAAATCGCTAAAAGACCTCATCGCTTTCAACGAAAAGAACGCCGACAAAGAAATGCCTTACTTCGGCCAGGAAATTTTTATCGCAGCTGAGGCGAAAGGCGATCTTAATGAGCGTGCCTACCAAATCGCTCTGCTGCAAAGCAAGCTAATGACGCAGGAACAGGGAATCGATTCGGTGATGGACAAGCACAAGATCGATGCTATCGTTGCCCCATCAGGCGGCCCGGCTTGGGTGACCGATCTCGTCGGCGGTGATTGCGGATATTTTGGCAGCTCTAGTTTGGCGGCAGTTGCGGGCTATCCAAATATAACTGTTCCGGCGGGGTATATTCAGGGCTTGCCGGCTGGCATCTCATTTTTCGGCCTTGCGTTCTCCGAACCGGTTCTGATAAAGGCCGCGTATGCTTATGAACAAATGACCAAGGCCCGGACCACACCGAAATATTTACCGGCAGCGAATTAGGAGTTGCATTTCTTGCAAAT
>JANMSP010000003.1:0-3324 GCA_031389475.1 Pyrinomonadaceae bacterium | reverse complement strand
AGCGTGTCGTCATCGGTTACCCGACGGCCGCCAATCACTGTTTGAACAACGCCGAGCTTCTGCGCAAGTTCCGTCAACTGCTTGCCGCCGCCATGTATGACGCAGACCTTAATTCCGACCTGATGCAGCAGAGCCAATTCCTCCGCCAGGGACGCAAGGTTTTCTTTGTCCTCGGTCACCTTTCCGGAAAACTTGACGACAAAGGTCTTGCCTTGAAATTTTTGGATATAGGGCAGAGACTCTCGAAGGATGTCTAAGGTTTCTTGATGCATATGAGTTTGCGGCGTTTAGAATGACTCGGTCAATAGTAAATTTTCGCGCCGATAACAACCGCCTAAAAAATTACCTAAAAGGTATTTCGGCTTAAAATTATCGGACGATATTTTTAGTAAAAGAAGCATCTGAAATGTTTCCCAGGTCCTAAATGAAATCTTTCCGGATTTAACCTTTCTTTTCAAGCTGTTGCTGTCCGTTAGCAGGTCAGGTCGAACTTCTTGAAATGCAGATGCGTCATAGGCTTTTAAGAACTTCTCGGCGACTAAAGGGTCAATTTTATAAGCTTCGGAACAATCGCCTCCGTAACACCGTTCAAAATTTCGAATATCAAATGCTTTTATGACATATTTATTAAGAGCAGACGATTCCCGTTCGATGTTCTTGGGCTGAACCGAAAATAATTCATAGCGAAGGTTTTTCGCTATGGTTCCGTTCGGCACATAGATCGAGATCGTCCAATTGCCTTTACCGCATTCCTGTCCAAGCGCTGTACTCGTACCCATCAGGAGCATCAAAAGAATTAGAAAAGGGAGTACATTTTTCATATTCAGCGTATCAGTCCGATTATCAAATTAACGTATCAAGCTTTGCAAGATCGCTTTCTGCACGTGAAGACGGTTCTCCGCTTCGTCGATGACGACCGATCGAGCCGAATCGATAACACCGTCCGTCACGATCACGTTTCTTCGCACGGGCAGGCAATGCATGAAAATCGCTTCATTCGTCCGCGACATTTTTTGTTCGTCCACTATCCATTTTTCGCGATATTTGGCTCGGTCGTTTATTTCCTGCTCGGCATTTCCGTAATATTTTGAACTGCCCCAGCTTTTCGCGTAAACGACATCGACATTATCAAATGCGGCGTCCACATCATTGGTGATTTCAATGCTTCCGCCGCTTACCTTTGAGTAATCTTCAATTTCCCGCATCAGATCGACATCCAAATCATACCCTGGCGGATGAGCGATCCGCAGGTCGTGCCCGAATTGAGCGGCGGCGAGGGCAAAACTGTTGGGCACGGCCATCGGCAGCGGCTTCGGATGCCATGCCCAGGTCAATAATACTTTTTTTCTTTCGGTACCAAACCGTTCACGGATAGTCATCATGTCAGCCATTGACTGACACGGGTGATGCATAGCCGATTCGAGATTGATTATGGGTTTTGTCGAATACCTAGCGAACGCATTGAGTATCGGATCGGCACGTTCCAATTCCCAGTCATTCAAATCGGCAAACGTCCGCACGCCAATAGCGGAAACATATCTTTCCAGAACGCCAACGAACTCCTTCAAATGTTCCGTTTTCCCGCCGTCCATCACAACACCTTCGCGATGCTCCAGCGTCCACGACGTGCCGCCCGGCTCAAGAATCACGGAATTGCCGCCAAGCTCGTAAATCCCGACCTGCATCGACGCCCGCGTTCGCAGTGAAGGATTAAAAAAGACAAGCGCGACTGATTTGCGTTCGAGCGGCCGGTCACCACTTCCGCTTTTAATTCGAATTGCGGACTCGATGAGAGATTCGAGATCGGCTAATAAAAAATCGGATGTTTTAAGAAAATTAGTCATCGCCATTAATTTCCCCGAGATGTTCTGAGTTCAAACTTTAGTATGTCTTTCAATTAACAGGGAAGCACGCTGAAGCGTGAACTCAAAACATCGATCATTTGATCAATTTCTTCCGGTATCACGCAAAGCGGCGGTAACAGCCGCAGCACATTAGGATTGCTCGACGTGCCTGTTATTATCTTGTTTTCGAACAGCTTTGCATGAAATGGAGAGCAATTGTCAGTAAACTCGATTCCAAGAAGACAGCCTTTGCCGTGAACCGCTTTTATATCGGGCACGTCGTTCAATCCTGCGCGCAAATGATATTCGATGGATTTTGAATTCCCAATCATGCCGTCCATTTCGATTGCCTCAAGCGTGGCGAGCACCGCGGCCATTGCGAGCATTCCGCCGCCGAATGTTGTGCCGAGATAATTTTCCTTGATTTGAGCCGATATCTTTTCGTTTGTAAGGCATGCACCGACGGGCACGCCGCTGCCGAGGGATTTTGCGAGCGTGATAATGTCGGGTTCAACATCTCCTGCCAAATCGCTGCCGGCGAAAAACCAGTTGCCGGTTCGGCCGATGCCTGTCTGGACTTCGTCAAAGATAAGGATAATGCCTAATTCGTCGCAGAGTTTTCGCAAATCGACGAAAAATTCAGGTGCGGTTTCGCGGACACCGGCCATTGATTGGATCGGTTCGAGAATAATCGCGGCGGTCTGTGTGTCGGCTACGGAACGGACACTTTCGATATCGCCGAACTCGGCGGAGATATGGTGCGGCACGTTTGGTTTTCCGATGTCCCGGTATTTTCCGAGGAAAGTCGCGCTTATCGAATCCGCGGTGCGGCCGTGAAATCCGCCAGTAAACGATATGATCTTTTCGCGTCCCGTTGCCATTCGGGCCATACGCATAGCATTTTCGTTGGCTTCGGTGCCGGAGTTGCAGAAAAATGCCTTTGCTAAACTTTCAGGTGCAACCGAAACTAGTTTCTCGGCCGCCCGGCCGCGAATTTCGGAATAGACCAAGTTTGAATAAAACAAAATTTTTTCAGCCTGCTCCTTAATAGCTTTCACGACGTGCGGGTGCGAGTGTCCGGTGGCGCAAACTGCGTGGCCGCCGTAGAGATCAAGGTATTTATCGCCTTCGCTGGTCCAAACCCAGGATCCTCGGCCGCGTTCGATTGCGATGCCCATCTTTTTATAGGTTTGGATTTGAAACTGGTCTTCTTGCTGCTTAATTTGTGCGAAAGTCATTTTATTAAGAGTAACGCGTTTAGGCGTGACTTATGGTTAACGAAGAATCACGCATAAACGCGTTACGCTTACGGATTGCCGCCGGTGAAAATGAGCCCCATTTTTTCATTGAAGCCGGACATAAGATTCATATTTTGAACCGCTTGACCGGCAGCGCCTTTGACCAAATTATCGAGGGCTGAAAATATCACTAGCTGTTTTCCGTTTGAGTGCACTGCAATGTCGCAGAAATTTGTGTTCTT
>JANMSP010000524.1:0-4965 GCA_031389475.1 Pyrinomonadaceae bacterium | reverse complement strand
CCAAGTTTTAAGCGTTCAGTCATCGAGGGCGTTAAGGTGGATACCGGCGTACCGGCGACTGTAAATACAGCGTTGCAGGCAGGCGACATCAGCGAAACCGTGACAGTTACAGGCGGCGGTGAAGTGCTGCAAACACAGACCGCGACGGTCGGCACGACTATAACCGGCCGCCAAATTGTCGAAACGCCAATCGCTTCTCGTGACGCTCTTGATTTAGTGTCGTTACTGCCAGGCACGGCAACAGTCGGAAGGCCGCGAAGTGCATCCATAAACGGCCTCCCAAAGGGTGCTTTAAATATTTCAGTGGACGGCGTTGACGCCCAGGACAATGCCAATCGCTCATCGGACGGATTTTTCACGTATATTCGGCCACGTATCGATGCTATCGAGGAAGTAACCGTCTCCACATCGAATCCCGGTTCGGAAAGCGGCGGTGATGGCGCTGTGCAGATCAAGTTCGTTACCCGTCGCGGTACAAACGACTATACCGGCGGTGTCTTCTGGCAGCATCGAAATACGGATTTGAACGCCAATTACTGGTTTAATAACCGCGACGGCCTGCCGCGTCAAAAAATTATTCTCAACCAATACGGCGGGCGCATCGGCGGACCAATTCCTTTCGTAAACTTTGGAGACGGCGGCGGCCCATTGTTTGGCTCAGGCAAGGATAAACGATTTTTCTTTGTCAGTTATGAAGAATATCGGAATCCTGAATCCTTCAGCCGTACCCGCACGATTCTTACGCCTGCGGCGCAGAGTGGTGTATTTAGTTATAACGCCGCTATTCCGTCTGGTGGACTTCCCGTGGGTTGCGTTGGAATAAGCGGTACCCAAATGCAGTGTCAAAGGAATCTCTACACTATCGCTGCTAATAACTCTCTACTAAGCACGCCAGACCCAATGATTGCTTCGGTTCTAACACGCATTCGTTCTGCGGTAGATAGTGAGGGCACGACACGGATCATCTCGAACAATCCTAATCGGAACACTTACAGCTTTAACCCGTCTGGACTTGGCTTACGCAATTTCTTCGCCCTGCGAACAGATTTTGTTCTAACGAAAGATCACAGTTTCGAATTTGTGTACAATCGACAGAATTTCCAGCCAGGCAAGGATTTTCTCAACGGCCGTGAGGAAGTATTTCCGGGATTTGTGTTTCAGGGGCAAAACGGAATACGCAAATCCTACACGGGAGCTATCAGATCATCATTCGGGACAAATATCGTAAACGAGGCCCGCTATTCGCAGGCCGGCGGAACAACCGATTTCTTTAGTGAATCGTCAACCGCCGATTTTGCGTTCTCAGGCGGCCGCTTTTTGAATATCGGCACTCCAGCAGCCATTACGAACCCCTACAACGGTAATTCGTCCCAACAGCGAGCTACGCCGACGTACGAATTCACTGATTCAATCACCTGGATAAAGGGAAATCATACGATCAATTTCGGAGGCCAATACAAGTACATTAGGTCCGAGGCCCTAAACGTAAACAGAATCGTTCCTACCATCGACTTTGGCATCTCCTCAACCGAGGATACACCTGGAACGCCCGGTCCGTTCAACATCTTTAACGCTGCAAATTTTCCCGGCTCATCAACGGCTCAACAAGCCGAAGCTCGGAATCTTTACGCCACATTGATTGGCCGTCTCAGCGGATACAGCTCGAATGCGTATCTCGATGAGAGTGGTCGATACGTGGAAAACGGACCGTTGACACAAAACTTCGGTTTGAAAACCTATGGCTTATTTGCTCAGGATAGCTGGCGAATTAGGCCCAATTTTACTCTAAACTTTGGGCTTCGGTGGCAGCCGCAAGAGGCATTTACTGTAAAAACCGGTAACGTAGGCAGACTTGAGGACCCGGACCAGGTATTCGGAATCTCAGGCCCGAACGGTCTCTTTACACCGGGAGCGTCCGGAGGCTCGGCTCCGAGAGCAGTCCTCTACGAGATCGGCGAAAAGGCCTATGAGGATGATTTTAGTAACTTCGGCCCTTCGGTCGGTTTCGTTTGGAGCCCGGATTTCGGCGACGGTTTCGTGGGTAACTTTTTGGGTAGAGGAGGCCGCAGTGTTTTTCGCGGCGGCTATTCGCGGTCCTTCGTTCGTGAAGGTTCAGCTCTTCAAACGACGATCACGGGTAATACGCCCGGCGGTCAAATCCCTCTTACCCGTTCTCTGGCGATTCCCGGCAGCTTTATAGCTGGAACTAATCTTCGTGACCTAAACAATCCTAATTTGACGTCACCGAGTTTTAATGCTCAGCCGAACTTTCCGCTCGCTCTCGGAGCAGCTAATCAGGCACTCGCCGTTAGCCGTGATCTAATTACCGGCACCGTCGATTCCTTTAGTTTCGGTTATCAACGTGAAATCGACAGAAACACCGTTGTCGAAATCCGTTATGTTGGCAACCGCGGCAAAAATCTGCATCGCTTGAATTTCGTCAACGAAACGAACACGATTGAAAACGGATTTGCTTCGGAGTTCTCACTAGCACAGGCTAATCTCTATGCGAACGAAGCGGCTTTCGCGGCCGGACAGACCAATCGCCGGCTTTGCCCGGCATTCACTAATGCGATGGGCAATTGTGTCTCTAACAGTTCGCCAACAGCCACGCCTGTCGCCCGCGTTCCGACATTCGGTTTTTTCGGGGCGGGCAGTGCAACGTCGCCGTTACCTATCATTTTGGCGTACTTTAACAATTTCGGAAATCCGACCGCTTATCAGGCGGCAATCAGCAACCCAGCCCAGTATCTCTCTGCGGTGAATTTTGGTAACTCCGCTCTGGCCAATTTGCTATCGGTTAACAACCCGCAAGTTCAAGGTTTCGTCGGCAGCGGTTCTTTTGAAAACAATGCCGGACGTCGGCAATTTGCCATTAACAATGGACTTCAAAGCAACTTTTTCCGTGCTAATCCGGCTGTTCCGGCCGGAGCGTTCCTGTTAAGCAGCGATGCGAAAACCTGGTATGACTCGGCAGTCATCGAGCTTCGTCGGAGACTGTCGGCCGGGTTGCGAGTCCAGGCCAGCTATGTCTTTTCGAAGGCAAGGTCTGACTATTTTGCATCAAGCGGCAGTCAGCAATCGAACTACACGCTTAGAGAAGGCGGATTGGATCTGGCAAGAAACGTTCAACCCTTTGACATAAGACATGCATTCAAGTTTGATGCGACTTATGACCTCCCGTTTGGCAAGGGAAAAGCGTTTTTCGGAGATTCCGGAGGAGTTGTCGATGCCTTGGTTGGTGGATGGTCTGTTCTTCCGACGGTCCGCTGGCAGAGTGGAGCGCCTTTCAGCCTTGGCAATGTTCAGCTTATCGGAATAACTGCAAAGGAACTACAAAAGGAAATTGGCGTTTACAAGGGTGAAAGTGTGGTTAGATACTTACCGGATGATATTATCCGGAACACCCAGGCCGCTTTCAATACGAGCATTGTAGGACCAGGCGGGTACAGCAGCGAGTTCGGCATCCCAACCGGCAGGTTCATTGCTCCTGCGGGCTTCGGCAATTGCCAGTCACGATTCAACGGTGACTGCGGCTTTCAAAACCTTGTACTCTACGGGCCCGGTTTCTTTGGGTTCGATGTGGCGGTAGCCAAGAAGTTCCGGATTGATGAGAAGCGGAATATTGAGTTTAGGGCGACTTTCCTTGATGCACTCAATATGCCATCCTACCGTATTGGCGGGTGGGCAGCGGATGTTGTTGCTATTGCTCCGGGCGGAGCGACTTTCGGAGAACTCGGTTCCGGAACGGCATATCAGGATCTTTCGACCACCAATAATCCGGGCGGCCGTTTGATCGACCTTATGCTGAGAATTAACTTCTAATCGGTTCGGCGGTTTCAAATTGCCTTACCTTACATTAATCGTTAAGATTTTGGTGGTGCCGTAAAGGGCATCACCTTTTTTTTATTGATGACCGATAATATTCCCAAACATAATTCGATGAATCTCGTTCCGCTTGGGGCGGGGGATTTGGTTGACCGGGCGGTGCGGTTTTATCGGGGGAATTTTTGGACTTTTATAATGATCGCGGCGCCGCCGGTGGTGGTCGGGACGGTTTTTTCGGTGGGCTGGACGTTTTTGTCGAGGATGATGGTGACGGCGAATTCGACCGATCCTTTTGAGAATATCGGGTATTATATTTTTTTGTGGCTGGGTAATTTACTGATCTGGTTTACGCAGACGGTGACGACTTTGTCGGTGATGGGCGGGGCATCGCGGAATTTTGTCAGGCATCTGCTTTTCGGCGAACCGTTGACTTTTAAGGAAACGTATCTCAATACCTGGAACCGCATTGCGGGGTTGATCGCGGCGTCTTCGATCATCACATTCCTGCTCGGCGTGATCGGCATCTTTATCTTTTATTTCGGTTTTGCGGTCGGCGGGCTGGGCGTGCTCGCGGCGGCGGCTGTGCTGCAGAGCATCCCTGAACTCGCATTTATCGTCGGGACGGTTTTGGTGATCGCGGCCGTTTTCGGTTCGCTGTGGCTCTTCTTTCTGATTGCTTCGCGTTTTGCTTATATTCCGCAGGTTATGATGGTCGAAGGACAGGGCGTATTCTCAGCATTCGCAAGAAGCGCTAGTCTCGCGAGCGGCAACGTCAAGCGTTTTGCTTTTCTGTTTGTTTTCACATTCGTCGCGATATATTCCGCTTTGGCGATATTTTACGTTCCGCTGGCGTGGTATGCGTCGGCGACGGGCGTCGAGCTTTTCGCATTCGACGCGGATGTCATTCCTGCCTGGTACGAGATCGCATTTCAGTTGATCTGGCAGGTGTCGCTGATCCTTTTATCACCGGTTTGGATGGTCGGGCTGTGCCTGTTGTATGTCGATGAACGCGTCCGGCACGAAGGCTACGATATCGAACTAATGGCCGCCCGCCAGCTTGGTGAAATTCCCGCGGTTCCGGTGTCTTACAGCAATCCGCTGCAGCCGGCTTTGGCGAATAAGGCATCTGTCGCCGCT
>JANMSP010000494.1:0-6030 GCA_031389475.1 Pyrinomonadaceae bacterium | reverse complement strand
AAGGAGAAGGGATAAAGGAAGAATCCCAAACTTCTTCTTTATCCTTTCTCCTTTCTCCTTTATCCTTTGAAAAGAACCCAGTCGCTATCGCTCCCGGTATTGACCCGGCGAACGCCTCTGATAACACTGATCTGTCTGGCCGCCAGGCACTATTTGGCATTATTCAGGGTGCCGGACATCTCGACTTAAGAAAAGAAAGCCTCGAAAAAACGGTCGATATCGGATTCGACGGCTACGCGATCGGCGGCCTAAGCGTCGGTGAAGAAAAAAGCGTTATGTACGAAGTGCTGGAATACCTCGCACCGAAAATGCCCGAAAACGCCCCGCGGTATTTGATGGGCGTCGGCACGCCCGAAGATTTGATCGAAGGAGTCGCACGCGGCGTCGATATGTTCGATTGCGTGATGCCGACGCGTAACGGCCGTACGGGCAGCGCCTTTACTTCGACCGGAAAGATCAACATTCGCAACGCCAAACACGCTGACGACGAATCTCCGCTCGATGCCGATTGTCCGTGTTCGGTCTGCCGCAGGTATTCGCGTGCGTACCTGCGGCATCTTTATCAAGCCGGCGAGATGAACGCCGCGATCATGATCTCGCATCACAATCTCGCTTTCTTCCTTGACACTATGCGGCGAGTTAGGCAATCTATCAAATCCGGCGGTTTCTCGCGATTCAGGGAAGAATTTCTTTATAAAATACGCGGCGGCGATCAGTAATGGAGCGGATCGTAAAATTTGGACTGCCGCTTTTTGATCTATTTGATTTCCTTTGCGTTTTTTTGCGGCTTTGCGTGAAAATCCGTGACGTTTGCTGAATCTCACGCAGAGCCGCAAAGAACGCTAAGCAGGACAAGAAGATAGATCTTTTTAGTTGATCTATTACCGGGCCGGCGGACGTTTGATTTACTGACTTCAAACGGCTACTATAAAGTTTTTCTTTCTGCACAAAAACAATGAATATAGTTCTGTTATTTTTCCAGGAAGGCGGCGGCTACGGAATTATTACCGCGATCCTTCCTTTCGTTTTTATCTTCGGAATCTTTTATTTCCTCGTGATATTGCCGCAAAAAAAGCAGAAGCAGCAGCTGCAGGAATTGATAACCCAGTTAAAGATAAATGACGAGGTCGTGACAAACGGCGGGATCATTGGAAAAATAAAGGAAATCAGGGATACGAGTTTCGTCATCCAAAGTGCCGAAAAATCCTTTCTCGAAGTCGGTAAATCCGCTGTAGTCGGAAAAAAAGCAGAATAGCGGAAGGGTTGGCAGGGGCACGCGGCAGTTGGCAGAAGAAGGCCTATTGTCCGAGTGGTCAATGCTGACTGCTGAATTATGAAAAACAACAGTTTGTGGATAAGAACGGCGATCATCCTGGTGGTAACGCTGGTCGGAATTTATCTGGTGATCGGGCCTCGCAGGGTGCCGGTCGCTAATGATTTCACGTGGAACGGCATTAAGGCGAATCTCGCCGAAAACATCAACCTCGGCCTCGACCTGAAAGGCGGCTCGCATCTCGTTATGCGTGTCAAAACTGACGATTATCTGAAAAAGCTTACGGAGCTAAACGCTCAAGCCGCTTTAAACGCCGCTCAGGAAGCCAAACTGCCGGTTACCGCAAATAGTTTCGTTGCCGAAAACGGCACATATTCCGTCTCGCTGGAAACCTCCGAACCGGCACAGGCCGCGACGATCGTCGAAACCGTAAGGCAGAAAGTTGATTTTTCGAGTTGGACAGAGTCCACAAACGGAAATACCATTACCTGGAATCTTCCGTCCCCGACGCAAACCATTTTCAAAGAACAGGCCGTCGTTCAGGCCCTGACGATCATCCAAAACCGTATTAATCAATTCGGCGTTAAGGAGCCGACATTGCAGCGGCACGGATCGCCGACTTCAGGCCGCATACTTTTGCAGATGCCGGGCGTCGATGACCCAGAACGCGTGAAAAAATTGATCGGTTCCGAGTCACGCCTTTCAATAATGAAAGTGGTTGATCCTTATCAGCCTTTTCCGACCCGTGAAGCTGCGTTGCAAACTCTTAACGGAACCGTACCGCCGAACCGTGCAATTCTCCCGTACAGGGAAGGTGACGACGCCGCGACGCAGCCGAAAGACGCGGCCGCGCCCCAGACACCTCCTCAGTGGGTGATCGTCGAATTACCGGCTGTTGTCGAGGGCAGCGACCTTCGCGACGCTTCCGCATTTTCGCAGAGCGGCGGCGATACGAATTACGAGATCAACTTTTCGCTGAAACCTGACGGTGCAAAGAAATTTGGTGATTTTACCACCAAAAATGTCGGAAAGTATCTGGCCGTTCGATTGAACGATGAAATTAAATCTGTTGCGTCGATCAATTCACCGATCTTCGATTCGGGAAGGATAACGGGACGCTTTTCACGAGTTTCGGCTGAAGATTTAGCTTTGACTCTGAAATCGGGTTCGCTTCCCGCCGAGATCGAATACCAGGAAGAACGCACGGTGGGGCCGAGTCTCGGTGCCGATTCGATCCGTTCGGGGGTGACTGCATCCCTTGCTGGGCTAATATTCATCCTCGCGTTTATGGTGATCTACTATCGCGGATCGGGACTGAATGCGGCAATCGCGCTGGTACTCAATATGCTCCTGACGGTCGCCGTTCTAATATTTATTGATTCGACGCTGACGCTTCCGGGCATCGCGGGCCTCATTCTTGGGCTGGGTATGTCGATCGACGCGAACGTTTTAATTTTCGAACGCATGCGTGAAGAGCTTCGCGACGGCCGGAGTGTGAGCAAAGCGGTCGAGATCGGTTTCGACCGGGCGTTCGTTACCATCGTCGATACCAATTTAACGATCATCATATCGTCGACAATCCTTTATCTTTACGGGTCGGGCCCGATCCGCGGTTTCGCCGTTACGCTTGTTCTCGGACTGCTGATAAATCTATTCACTTCGGTGTTTGTGTCGAGGACGATTTTCATGTGGCTGCTGACGCGCAACCCGGAAACGAAAAAGCTGAGTATCTAAATCGTTCCAAGTTTCAAGTTCCAAGTTCCAAGTTAAAGATATGCAGAACTTGAAACCTGGAACTTGAAACTCGAAACTTTAAAAAGACATGTTTCAATTTTTTACAAATATCAACGTTGACTGGATGGGATGGCGAAAGGCCCTCATCGCGGTTTCTATCCTGATTCTGCTGGCGGGACTTATCTCAGCCATCGGCAGGCAGCTTACTCCAGGTGGAACCGACGCTTTCAATTTGGGGGTGGATTTTCAGGGCGGAACAGTGATAACCGGAAAATTCAAGCAGCGTCCTTCGACCGATGAAGTGCGTGCCGCTTTGAATTCGGTTGGCGTCAACGAACCCACGATCCAGGAATCGACCGATAAAACCGACGAGTTATTAATAAAGATTCCACTGATCGGCGATGTCGAAACCGCCGCGGCTTCTGTGGAACCGGTCAACGCTAATACGAATTCGACTACAACTGCCGTGACGGAGACCACGCAGAATACACAAGTCGATAGAGGAAGAGCGTTGGTAAAACAGGCATTGGACACATTCGGCGCGGAAGCCGCTCCCGAGGTTGCCCTGCAGGACGATGCCGCCGCAGCATATAAGATCGTCGGAACCGATTCGGTCGGCCCGGTCGCCGGTGCCGAATTACGCACACAGGCGATTCAAGCGACGCTGCTTGGCCTGATCGGCATTTTGCTGTTCATCGCGTTCAGATACGATTGGACGTATGCCGCCGGCGCCGTGATCGCCGTGTTTCACGACGTTTTGGTGACCCTTGCGTTCTTTTCCTTGTTCCAGTGGGAAGTCAGCTTAACGGTACTTGCCGCGTTCTTGACGCTGGTCGGTTTTTCCGTTAATGACTCGATCGTGATCTTCGACCGCATCCGCGAAAATCTCGGGCTTCACCGTGACAAATCGCTTTATGATCTGACGAATCAATCAATTAACCAGACGATGTCGCGTACCATCGTGACAAACGGCCTGGTGTTTCTTTCGGTCCTCGCCCTCGTTCTATTTGGAGGCGAAGTGTTACGCGGCTTCTCGCTTGCCCTTTTCGTCGGCTCGATAGCCGGAACTTATTCGACCATCGCCATCGCCAGCCCTATCGCGATTTGGTGGCAGAGCAAGATCGGGGCAGCCAAGATGAAGGATGTTCAGATTCAGCAGGAAGGCGGAAAGATAGCTTCGGCATCGCGACGTTCTGTTACGCGCAGGCCTGTTACACGTTAAATTTACGAACTCCAGCGGGTGTATTTACGCGTTCGGCAGCACAACTTACGCTTAACCGCAGGAAAAGTTCGAAAAAATTGTTCAAACATAACAAAACATACGGATTAATCTTGACTTTGCGAAAGTAAATATTTAGAATTCATTACGTTGCTGGTCAATTAAATATTTCGTATCTGCTTTTTTTCGTTATCTTCATTTTCTGAAGACGGAATTTGTAGGGTTATTTGTATGCGTTGCCGGCAATCAGTCATTTTGCCCCGCACATAATGCCCGGAAAAATCCTTTCGAAATTTAGAGCGGATACTTCTCAAGTCTGATCGTGACCGTGACGATTACAACTTGGGACATTAATTTTATCATCATAAGCAATAGTAAGTTTTCGTAACCCTCGACCCAGTTTGGCACCGGATAGTTAGGGAGGAAATAAAATGTTAGATCAATTAGTCGAGTCTAAAAGCCACGCATCGGAGGACACCCGCCGCAGCAGCTTTCTTTTGACGACCTTTGTGATCATGGTGACTATTCTCATGAGCGCATGGCTTTACAGCCTTTTTGCAAAGGATTTCGATTTGAGCGCCGGGGAACTGTCGCTGGAAACCCTTGTTGCGCCGCCGGTGATCGAGGAAGCACCCGAGCCGGAGCCTGAAAAGGAGCCGGAAGACAAGCAAAAAGATCCGAACGTGGACATTCGAAAGGAAATAATCGCCACCATGGACGAGCCTCCGCCGAGGGTTCCGGATAAGATCAGCAGCGAGGCATCGAAGATACCGCCGCGTGATCCGAACAAATTTACGGTGAAAGGGGACCGAAATTTCAGTGCGGCGAATGCTCCTCCATCCGATTATACCGGACCTGTAAATACCTCGGGAACTGGTAGTAACAGCGGTAATCTGGGAGGCGGAGGAGCCGCGGAAACCGGCGGAGCACCGCCACCGCCACCGCCACCGCCTGCCCCGCCGAAGAGAACAACGCCTGTTTCGGGCGGTGTACTTAACGGTAAAGCCATCAGTTTGCCGAAACCGCCGTATCCGGCCGCTGCAAGAGCAGTTCGGGCCAGTGGAACCGTCACCGTTCAGGTAACGATCAGCGAAACCGGAAGCGTGATTTCCGCGAGCGCCGCCGGAGGCCATCCGCTTCTGCGTGCAGCCGCTGTACAGGCAGCCCGCGGGGCACGTTTCAGCCCGACGCAGTTGTCCGGCCAGCCCGTAAAAGTGACGGGTGTTATCACATATAACTTCGTCCCTTAACAGGGATAGAAGCGAGAGACGGCCCGCATTGGCCGTCTCTCAAACTATAGATTCTGCAATCATAAGATTCTGTTGATTTCTTTGGAGGAAAAACCATGACATTTTTGAGTAGTCTGTTAGGAACGGACATTTTAGGGCTTTTTTTGATGCTCGCCGGTGAAGGGAAGATCTCGTTCGGTATTTACGATATTGTTAAAAGTTTGACAATTCCGGGCTGGATCGTTATCGCGGTGCTTCTTATTCAGTCGGTCTATATGATCGCCGTAGGAATCGAACGCTGGCTTACATACAGCAAAGCTAAGCAGCAGTCGCGTCAGTATGCTCCGAAAGTTGCGATGGCTTTGAAAAGCAGCAATATCGATGAAGCAATCAACATCAGCGACAAGCACAAAGATTCGCACCTCGCGATGGTTGTCTCGTCCGGTTTGAAGGAATTCGCGGCACATCAGGGAAACACCGACATTTCGGCTGACGAAATGGAAGCGTCGAAGCGTGCCCTCGAGCGTGCGATCGCTGTCAAGACGGCTGAACTGAAACGTGGACTCGCCGGCTTG
>JANMSP010000479.1:0-6398 GCA_031389475.1 Pyrinomonadaceae bacterium | reverse complement strand
AGGCGATTGGAACGGTGACAGCGATAGGCCGGACGCGGGTTCACGCCGCCCGATCGAGATCGACCGTGACAACTTCGATGACGTAATGGCACGGCTGCGTTTACGTGTCGACCTAGGCGATATCTCCCTTGAATTCGCCGATCTCGACGATTTTCATCCCGACCAGCTCTTCCGCCGCCTGCCTGTTTTTGGCGAGCTACGCGATCTTAGGAAGCGGCTCGTAAATCCCGATACGTTTTATGCAGCGGCTCGAGAGGTAAGGTCGTGGTCTGCGGAGTTGCCGGAAGTTAACGCGGCGGAAGCTGAGGAAGAATTGGTTCAGCCTTCGGATAATCTTTTGGAGGCAATCCTCTCGAAACCCTTCGGAGGTGCTCCGCCGCCGAAAGCGAAAATGTCGAGCGATCTTTCCGGCCTAATCAGCGATCTTGTCCGGCCGCATATCGTTTCTGTGGATGAGAACGAACAGTCCGGGATGCTCGCGGCGGTGGATAATGCTACCAGCGGATTGATGCGCGATATTCTCCACCACCCGAATTTCCAGGCCCTCGAATCTGCCTGGCGGGGACTGTATTTTGCCGTCCGGCGGATTGAAACCGACACTGATTTGAAGATCTTCGTTTTGAATATAAGCAAAAACGAATTGATCGACGATCTTAAATCCACTACAACTCTTTCCGATTCTTCGTTTTACAAGACTGCCGTTCGAGAAGGCGATGAATCGTGGGCGGCGATCTTTGGAAACTATGCCTTCGAGCCGAATGTTGACGATACGGCGGCTTTGATTCGTCTCGGGCAGATTGCTGCTGCCGCAAATTGCCCGTTCATCTCGCATATGCGACCGGACGTCTTAGGGGTGCATTCGCTGGCTGACCACGCCGATCCGCGTGACTGGGATATGTCGGTCGACACCGTTGCCGGAAAGCTTTGGGCGGCGTTACGCGATCAGCCGGAATCGGCGTTTCTTGGCATGACGATACCGCGACTTCTTGCCCGCCTTCCCTATGGGGCCGAAACCGAGCCGGCGGAAACCTTTTCTTTAGAAGAGTTTACGGGTGAACCAGCACATGAGGATTACTTGTGGACGAATTCAGCTTTTGCCGCCGCACTGCTTTTTGGGCAAAGCTACAGAGCCTACGGCTGGGATATAAGCGAATCGTTCGTTCAGGATATCGAAGGGCTTCCGGTTCACGTTTACAAGGAAAATGGTGAAACGGTTTTCAAGCCGTGTGCTGAGACTCTCCTATCCCATAACGCAAGTGAAAAGCTTATGGAATTTGGATTAATGCCGATTGTCTCGTACAAAAATACCGACTATGTTAAACTCGTCCGGTTCCAATCCATTTCCGATCCGGTAAAAGAATTAAAAGGTAGATGGTGATAATTGCTTGTGGCCGCCTTTTTCCATTGGCAAACGCAATCGATTGATCTACAATCTAAGATTCAGCTAAATAGCGGGCAATCCCGCTATTTTCGGCTTTGGGGCAAAAATGTTCGACGAAAGTTTTGATGTCATCGTTATTGGTGCCGGGCACGCGGGCTGCGAGGCGGCTTCAGCCGCGGCACGGCTTGGCTCGGAAACCGCTCTTGTGACGATAAATCTGGATTTAATCGGCCAGATGTCATGCAATCCGGCGGTCGGTGGGATTGCGAAGGGCCATGTCGTTCGCGAGATCGACGCTCTCGGCGGAATTATGGGCCGCGTCACAGACCGTACTGGCATACAGTTTCGCCTGTTGAACCGCTCGCGCGGACCGGCCGTGCAGTCTCCGCGTGCACAGGCTGACCGCAGTCTCTATCGAACGGAAATGCGCCGCGTATTGGAAGCCACACCGAATCTGCATTTGCGGCAGGGTTTTGTGGTCGATCTAATTGTTGAAAACAATAAAGTTATCGGCGTAGAAATGCAGGATACGCGGCGTTTCGGTGCGAAGGCCGTTATCATCGCAACCGGTACGTTTTTGAATGGTACGATCCATACAGGCGAACGTACATTTTCTGCCGGTCGTGCAGGTGAACCAGCATCGATTGAGCTTGCCGAAAGTTTAAAGCGGCGTGGCTTCCCCGTCGGTCGACTGAAAACGGGAACTCCGCCGCGGATCGATGGCCGCACGATAGACTGGGACGCGTTCGAAGCTCAGCCGGCTGACGAAAACCCTGTCCCATTTTCGTTCGCGACCGAAAGGATCGAACAGGAACAGATACAGTGTTTTATCGGCTATACAAGTGAACGCCTACACCAGACGATCCGGGATAACCTTCATCAATCTCCCCTCTATTCGGGTAAGATCAAAGGAATCGGCCCTCGATATTGTCCATCGATTGAGGATAAGGTCGTAAAATTTGCCGATAAAGACCGTCATCAGCTTTTTCTTGAGCCTGAAGGTCATAAGACTAATGAAGTTTATTTAAACGGTTTTTCGACTTCGCTTCCGTCCGCCTTGCAACTCGAGTTGCTGCGAATGATTGATGGTTTTGAAGCAGTGCAGATAATTCGGCCCGGTTATGCAATCGAATACGATTTTGTCGATCCGCGTGAATTGAAACCGACAATGGAATCGACGCGGATGGACGGTTTATTCCTTGCCGGTCAAATAAACGGTACGACCGGTTACGAGGAAGCAGCATGTCAGGGATTGATCGCGGGGATCAATGCTGCGTTTGCCGTACAACATAGGAAACCGTTTGTGCTGGCACGGAACGAAGCTTATATCGGCGTACTTGTCGATGACCTTATACAGCATGGAGTTGACGAGCCTTATCGCCTGTTTACTTCGCGTGCGGAGGCTCGCCTAACGTTAAGGCACGATAATGCCGATCAACGCCTGAGTCCTCGCGGAAAGGAAGCAGGGCTTGTCGGGGAAGATGATTGGGAGCGCTTTAATTTGAAACGCGACAGAATTGCCGCAATTCGAAATTCTTTGGACATTACCAGATTTAAGCGTTCGTCGGTTGAATATGCCGGTATAGCTCAGATAGTAGGAGCGGATCTCGGTGATTCTATCACCCTTTCGCAGCTCGCGATGAGGCAGGGTGTTGAATCAGATCTTATTCAGCGGTTGATGCCTTACGAAGTCAACTTAAACGAGCTAAAGACGGCACTAGCCGATTCGCTTTATAGCGGATATATCCACAAACAGAATTCTGCTAACGAGCGCGTGAATCACCATGACACTCTCAAAGTTCCCACGGGTTTCAATTATTCCGAGGTCGGCGGGCTTTCACATGAAATGGTTGAGCGGCTTGAGAGGGCAAAACCGCAGAATTTCTCGCAAGTACGTAGAATTCCTGGCCTAACCCCGGCGGCGGTGTCTACGGTTTTGGTTCATTTAACGGCACACCAATCCGGATCAAATTAAAATTGTGGTACGTTTCACAATTGTCCAATAACAAATTGTGAAACGTACCACAATTTTCGGCAATAGAAGTACATACCGATCTGTGTTACTTTATAAACGAACGATCTTCTTTGAGCAGCTCAAAATCTCGTAAATACCAAATAATCAATGGGAAAAATCATCGCTGTTGCCAATCAAAAGGGCGGAGTCGGAAAAACGACCACGGCGATAAATCTCGCCGCCGCTCTGGCTTTGGAAAAAAAGAAGGTGCTTCTTGTAGACGCTGATCCGCAAGGTAACGCCACGTCGGGCGCTGGGATTGTACGTTCGAATTCGCGCAAAAGCCTTTACCACGCTCTTATTTCCGGAGATCCAGTGAAAGAGATTGTTCTGCCGACTGAATTGCCGACAATGTGGGTGTTACCCTCTGACAAGAATCTGGCGGGAATCGAGATCGAGTTTGCCGATACAGTGGAGCGCAGTTATGTTTTGAAAAAATTACTCGATGAAATAAAAGAATATTTTCATTACATAATTATCGACTGCCCGCCATCGCTCGGCATCTTGACCGTAAATGGGCTGACTGCGGCTGATTCGTTATTAATTCCGATTCAATGCGAGTATTTTGCTTTGGAAGGAGTTACCGAAATTTTCGAGACACTGGCGCGCCTCAAACGTGAGTTGAACCCAAAACTGGCAATCGAAGGACTGCTCTTAACGATGTATGATGAGAGAACGAACTTATCGGCGGCAGTGGCAAAAGATCTAAGAGGATTTTACGGCTCTCAGGTATTGGAAACAGTTATTCCGCGAAATGTCCGGCTGGCGGAAGCACCTAGCTACGGAAAGCCGATCGTGTTATACGACATAAGATCGCGGGGAGCGGAAAGCTATATTCAACTGGCAAAGGAGATTTTATCGCATGGCTAAACAACCGCTAGGCCGTGGGCTCAGTGCCCTACTCGGGGATGAGACGCCCAAGTCCGAAGCAACCCTTGAAATCGGAATCGATCAGATCGAACCGAATTCAGAACAGCCGCGAACCCGGTTTGGCGAAAAGGCCCTAGACGAACTTGCGCAATCTATTACCGCAAACGGAATCGTCCAGCCCATAGTTGTGCGGAGACGTGGCGGAAATTATCAGATCGTAGCGGGTGAGCGAAGGTGGAGAGCCGCCCAGCGTGCGGGGTTACGGAGAATTCCGGTGGTGGTTCGGGAGGTGTCAGATGAAAAACTGCTTGAGCTGGCCTTAGTCGAAAATATACAGCGTCAGGAGCTAAATGCTGTGGAAGAGGCTAGAGCT
This sequence comes from Pyrinomonadaceae bacterium, assembly GCA_031389475.1. Taxonomy (GTDB): domain Bacteria; phylum Acidobacteriota; class Blastocatellia; order Pyrinomonadales; family Pyrinomonadaceae; genus OLB17. The sequence goes on along the minus strand of JANMSP010000479.1, from coordinate 1,760 downwards.
TACCGCAAACTAATTGATACCATTGGACTTACGCAGGAATTAGTTGCTGAACGCGTCGGCAAGGAACGAAGCCTTATCGCTACAACACTGCGGCTTCTAAAGTTGCCTGACGATATACTTATCTACATTGAGGATGAGAAACTGACCGCCGGACATGGCAGAGCCCTGTTACTCACCGATGACCCGGCGGCGCAGCGCCGCATCGCACGAGTGGCGATTGAACAGTCGTTGTCAGTACGCGAAACGGAACGTGTCGTGAAACGATCGAAGAATGCATCCGAGACTGGCGGTTTAATAAAGCCTGTAATAAAGAAGGATGCAAATCTTGTGATGGCAGAAACGAAACTGCAGCGGAAGCTCGGAACCAAAGTGAGTATTACACCAGATACAAAAGGCGACGGCGGCAAACTAGAGATCGAATACTACGGTACAGAGGATTTAACACGGATTTATCAACTAATCGTTGAGACGCGAAGGTAAAATGGAAAAGAAACGACTAACGGAAATGGTGGCCGGGGCGGGCTGAGTAAGCAAACTCGCACCGGGCGACCTTGCTCAAGTTTTGAGCAAACTTCCATTACAATTTAATGAGAATGTGATCGTCGGTTTTGAAAACGCTGACGACGCGGGAGTTTTTCGCCTCTCAGACGAGGTCGCTCTGGTGCAGACTGTCGATTTTTTTACGCCCGTTGCCGATGACCCGGAAATATATGGCCAGATCGCGGCCATCAATGCTCTGAACGATGTATATGCTATGGGCGGAACACCGATATCTGCACTATCTATCGTCTGTTATCCACAAAAGGGTGATTGGGAAATTTTGGGACAGATATTGCTAGGCGGGCAAAAAGCAATGAATGCCGAAAACGTCGTTGTGATCGGCGGTCATTCCGTGGATGACGCAGAAATTAAGGTCGGGTATGCCGTAACGGGAACTATTCATCCGGATAAGATTATCAAAAATGCAGGGGCTAAAGCCGGAGATGTTTTAATCCTAACTAAGCCTATCGGCACCGGAGCGATCAATACCGCGATCAAGCAGGGAAAAGCTGATGCAGAAACCAAGGCAGCAGCCATTAAAGTAATGACGACATCGGCCTCGCAGGCATCTAAAGCAATGCAGGTCGTCGGGGTGAACGCATGTACTGATATCACCGGCTTTGGGTTGCTTGGTCATGCTTTCGAAATGGCAAGGGCAAGCGATGTATGTTTGGAAATCGAATCCGGGCGAGTTCCCATACTGCCAAATGTTTTGAAGCTTATTTCCCAGGGAATGCTGACGCGCGGCGATAAAAATAACCGCTCATATGTAGGCGAAACGGTCAAGTTTGCGGAATCCGTGAATGGCGTGATGCAAAGCTCTCTATTCGATCCGCAAACGGCAGGCGGGCTATTGATAAGTCTGGAAAAGGATAAAGCAGAAAACTTTTTGAGAATGGTTCCTGAAGCCAGAATAATTGGGAGAGTAACAGCAAAAGGTTCTCGCCTTCTTGAGGTAAGCTGAACATTCTCTGTTAGTTGCGGGGGCAATCGGGCGAGGTTAATTAAAGTTGTTTTTATTTATATTTGAATCCATCGGCACTTCTGAGCTAATCATGATCGGGATAGTCGCCTTGATCTTTCTCGGCCCGAGAAAGCTTCCGGATCTTGCCCGCAAAGCCGGCAAGATCCTGGCCGATCTGCGCAGTACGACCAGCGATTTCAAATCGACCTGGGAGAAAGAGGTAAATTTCGAGGCCGAAGAAAAAGCTTTGAGGACC
>JANMSP010000463.1:0-3211 GCA_031389475.1 Pyrinomonadaceae bacterium | reverse complement strand
CGATTTCTTCGCTTCGCTATTAGAAGTCTGACCCAAACAGACGCTGCACATTACAATTAAGAAGAAACAAAACAGTGAAAAACTTAGAAGATTAATTTTCATAATTTGTCATTTTAGCATTAGAATTCGAGAATCATCTTTATCAGCGAGAAGCCGTCGAACGGCTGAGATCACGTGGGGCGAAACCGCTAGCGCCAACGTTAATTGTAACGGAGAGCATTATAACAAATTAGCTGTTTCGACCTCACTTCCATTGTGTTTTTAACCCGTCCCTTATTTTCTCGAATGCATCCGCAAACCAAACTCACTTGAATATTCTCCAACAACATACGCCACGCCTTTAACTCTCGTTTTCAACGGCGGTGAATCCTTCTCAACCGTTGGATTGGTTGGATACGCTCGGCCGTTAAATTGAGAACGAGAGTAGTAACCGGGAACAATCCCGCCGCCGGCGTTGTAAAATACCAAATCTAGCCAGCCCTTAGTTTTGGTTTGGCTTACGATGATTGGGTTTCTTGCTGGTCCAAAAGCTGTAACCAATTTGTATTTACCTCTAATTTTCTCAAACAAAAAAGCGTTGCAGCCGCTTGTTCCGCACATTCCTCGTCCGAAAAGAAAAACAAGAATTTCAGGCTTTTTGTCGTTGTTCAGGTCAACTTGATTGTAATAATAACGCAAATCCTTCTCGCCATAATCTAAATCAACAACTGAACGAATTGCAGTTTCCAACTTCGCATCTCGAACTGCTTCAGAAGCAACCCTTCGCAAAATTTTTGGCTTCACACTTTCTTGCGCGAATGCTGACAAAGAAAAAAACAAAACCGTCGAAACTAATGGTGCGAAGAAAAAACTCGTTCTCATATTTTCTCTTAGAAGTCAGTCAGCGTCATTTTAACCCGAAGCGGCAAATTTATGATTGAGCGGAACCGTTCCTGGTAATACACGGATTTTGGTAGGTTATACGGAATCATTGGTAATAATACAATTTTGTGTGTTATCACGATTGCAAAAAATGTAATAAATCCACTTTACGGCCTTTGGGTGCTGACAGGGCACCAGCAGAATTACAAAAGAACTATTTCTTATCAATATAAGGCCGTGCTTGGACGATATATACGCGCCCGTTCATTATTCCCCATTCGATGTCCTGTTCTTTTTTGCCGAAGACGCGGCGGATGTTGATGGCGGTTTTGGCCAGGTTTCGGGCTTGGAGATCGGTCAGCACGCGTTTTTGGGTGTTGGCACATTTGTCGGCGGTTTCTTTTAGGTCGCCGGCTTCGTCGAAAGCGAGGGAATTTACCTGGTCGGAAAGCGTCATGACAATTACCGAATTCGATTTCGGGTTGAACAGGATCTGTTCGGGAAGTCCGCTGTTATCGACAACTTTTGAATTGTGTCCGCAGACGGCGCTGATATAAACGGCGTTTTTGTTTTCGTCGTCGAACGGATCTTTGGTTATCATTACGCCGCCCTTGTTCATGTCGATGCCGACTTGAATGAGGGCCGACATATAAACGTCGGTCTGGCTGACGTAGTTCCTGACACGGGCCTCATATCCATCAAAATTCCATAGCGAAGCCCAAACGAATTTTACCGCCTCGATCAACTTTTCCTCTTCGCGGACATTGGCCTTACTCGAATACAGACCGGCACCGCTGAAATTCGGCAGATCCTCGGCATTCGACGAGCTGCGAACAAAAACCGGCTTGCCGCCCAACTGAGTTTTCCACTTTCCGATGATCTGGCTGCGCAGCTTTTCGTCGAACTTTCCGCCATGAATCGATTTTCTAAATGCCTCAAGCTTTTGGCGACGATAGCGGGGATTATGGATGAAATCGTTATCTTCCAGCAATTGCTCCAATATCTTGTCGAAGCCGTTCTCAATCATAAATTCTTTGTACCACGCGAACGGAACCGAAAAGCCGTCGGGGACGATAACGTTCGCCACCTTTGCGTTCAGCATTTCGCCTAAATTAGCGGCCTTCGCGCCGTATGCAATGCTGTCCTTCTTCCGCATTCCGCGAAGCCCGGAAAGTGCTTTGACGCCAAGATTTACAGGCGGGATTTGCTGGTTCGGCGAAACAAAGCTTACTTTCAAATCGTCAAGCGATGCCGGCTTCAGATCGTAATCGGTCAATTTGGCATCGAGCTTGTAGATGAAAGTATTGTATTCCTTGAATAATTTATCGGCGTCTTTGATGTAGATATTCGGGATGTTCCAGCCTTTTGCCAGAATATTTATATGCGAAAGCGGGCTCGACGGCTTAGCGATAATCACGCCGCGAACGGGCGGAAGGCTGATGGGAAGTTCCTTTAAAACCAGAATCTCGTTGTCGCCGATCTCGACCGTGTCGTCGAGTTTGTCGATAATGTGAATTCGCCCGACAGCGGTGCCGGTGTTTAATGCGAGATAGCTCTGATTTTTACTAATGTCACTTTGCAGTACGCGGTCGATGCACCCCGGAACGCGGACGTCCTGTCCGCAGCCTAGAGCCGAAGACACATCTTCCTGCCGTATAGAATTCGGCTTATACGAGATCGGCTCAAAAAAACCTTTGTTCAGTGCCTCGTTTGCCAGCTTAATATGCTCGGCTGTCGCCAAGTCGCCTTCCCAAAGCTCCCAGGTAAATTTCTCGACCGGCTTCTGCCAGGCAATTGTCCCGACTATAAATCTGCGATCTTCATCAATATAGATCGGTTTAAATACATCGGCGCCGCGCGGAACGAGATACGTCGCGAGCAGGAAATCCTTATGAAAACGATACCGCTGCGAATTGACGAAATAGACCTTATTCTTCGCCCGGCGGTCGATGACGAACATCGTATGCGGCAGGGCGTACGGCGTTCCCTGGTGATAGGTGCGGGCGATCAAATCGAAATCTTCCTGCGAAGTTATTTTCAGCAGCGAATTCTTTTTTGAATCGGGCGTTTTCGCCATCGCACCGGCCGGTTCACGCGTCGGCGAAGGCTTTCGCGACATTTGGGCGGTGAGCGGTGAGCAGAAAGCGGTCAGCAGTAAAAAAGCAAAAATGATTGTTTTCATATTAAAAAAGCAAGAGTAACGCCTTTAGGCGTGAAATGCTAAAGCAGGAATCACGCGTAAACGCTTTACTCTTGCTTCCTCAAAATATCTTCGATCGCGTCGCAGGCCGTCTGCGTACCGCGTTCCGATTCTACGATGCGGCTGGCCTGAAAAGCTTTGGCTGAATAG
>JANMSP010000317.1:0-3763 GCA_031389475.1 Pyrinomonadaceae bacterium | reverse complement strand
CGGCGACGAGCTAAGTAAGCGCCTAGTAATAAACCAATCCCTGCTCCCACTAACATCCGTTTAACTAATGAAACCTGGCTTGGCTGTGCTGTTGAATTGCTAGTCTGTGTCATGTTTATTTTGTTTTATAAGTTCGTGTTTGGCCGCGAGTTCGAAATAAAGCTCGAGACCTTTTTGCATTAAATCGTCGGTGGAATAGGAAATATTTTCCGAAAGGTATTCGAGCATTTCTTCGCTGCTCAGGCCGATCTCGGTCCTGTAATTTGCGGCAATGTCATTCAGATGCAGAATGCCTTCGTCGCGGGCGGCGGCGAAATTTATTCCACAAGATTCCTGCCGTGTCATCCACATTGCGAAGACGAATCCGAATCCGGTGTGTTTTTTCCAGAGTTCGGCTAAGTCGAATGTACTATACGTTAAACCACCCGCTGACGCAGGTGGTACTGACAAGCGACTGGCCGCTGCCGATATTTTCAAAGCCGGATCGCCTATTAGTAGGGCGCAGTCCGATTCGGCGAGCATCGACTTCAGATCGGGTTTTGCGTCTCTCCAAACCGGCTCGAAACTGAAAAATTCGCGGAATATTATTTTGGTCAGGCAGACGGAGGTCTTTGACGAAGTGTCGAGCGAGACTGATTTAACCGCATCGAGGTCCCGGCCGTCAGTAACCAGACAAACGCTGCGGACTTTTTCTTTTGCGCCGACGCAGACATCCGCAATCAGGCGAACGCCGTCGAGCTGTTGATAGGCAATAACGGGAACGAGGGCAGCATCGACTCGGTTTTGCGACAGAAGTTCGGCGGAGCGGGCGGGCGCGTTATCGAGGATTATTTCCACCGCGCCGTGATTCGATCCGTAAAGAAAACTCCAGATAAGAGGCGCGGTGTTCGAATAGCTTGAAGCGGAAATTCGAGGGCCTTTCATGCCATTTTATCAGGCTGCGAAAACATCCTGATAATCCGCGTTGGCCTTTAAAGCCTTGCTGGCAAAAGAACACGTCGATTTAATTTTCAACCCATTCTCGCGTGCATAAGCCACTGCGGCGGCTACCAAATCCTCGGCGATATTTTCGCCGCGCAGCTTTTTATCGACCTCGGTGTGATCGATCGTTATCTCGCCGTCGCCTGATTTGACGTAGGTCATTTCCGCTACCCATTCGCCGTCTTCGTCTATAAAAAACGCCCCGCGTTTCCCGTGCTCTTCTCTCTGAATTTCCATCATTTAACTAGCCTACAAAGAAACACTTGTGTAATGCAACCCTTGTAAGATAATAGGTGTTGAATTATTCTCTAAAATTATGAAAATTGCTTATTTCTCTGGCTTTTTGTTCGCAGCTTTTTCGATGGCGATTTCGGTTTTCGGACAGACATTGGTAACGATCTATGATCCATTAAGAAAAGACTTGCCTAAAGATGTTACAGCCGCCGAGGAAAAACTCGTAACGGCAAAGGCCGTCCCCAAGGCCCGAATACGGTGGAAGGACGCGGGCGGCTGCGATGAGGCGGAAAACTTCAATATTATCGGCGCCGGTTCGGGAGCCTTTACCCGCAAGGCCGCAAGCCAACGTGCGATACTTTATGAGCTGTGCCAGACGGGAAACGGGTTTGCAAATAATGGGTTGGTTATCATCGAAGCAGGAAAAATCATTGCTCACTTCGTGTCTGAAGGCGGCTGGAATCAAAATCTGATAAGCCTGCCGGATGCAAATAAAAACGGATATGACGAGCTCGCGATAGGAACCAGCGGCGGAATGCACCAAGGCTATTTTGGCACAAGTGTAACGATGGTAGAAGTTTCGGCGGCGGCCGCTAAGGAATTGGGGTGGTTTCTCACTTATACAAACGAATGCGAAAACGGTGGCCCCGAAGAATACTGCGACCGGAGCTATAAAATCACCGCCAAAGCGGCCGCCGCGCCAGTTTTCTATCAACAGAAATACGAAAATAAAGGCAGCGATGAACTAACGAAATGGGTAGTCAGCGGCAAACGGACGACGGTAAGACCGAGAAAAGGAAATTCCAAATACGTACTGCTAAAATAATGAAGATCTACGACATTACCGTGCCGATAAGCGGCAGTGTGCCGATTTACGAAGGCGACCCGAAAGCCAGAATCGATATATGCCTGTCCATAGCGAATGGTGACGCCGCCAATGTTTCGCAAATGTGTTTCGGCGTCCATACGGCGACGCACGTCGATGCGCCCAATCACTTTATAGAAGGTACGCGCCGCGTCGATCAGCTTGATCTGGATAAATTGATCGGAAATTGCCGTGTTATAGGCGTCGATGAAAGTGTGACCGCAATCGAGCCGCGTCATCTCGGCGATCTCACAAACGTCGAACGCTTACTGTTTAAAACCAGAAATTCCGCGTTCTGGAACGAGCCGGAGAAAGGCTTTCGCACAGATTTTACTTTCATTTCACCCGAGGCTGCTAAAGTTTTGGCAGTCAGCGGTGTAAAACTTGTCGGTATCGATTATCTCTCCGTAGAACAATTCGGCTCGAAGGATTTTAAAACGCACATCACGCTGCTGGAAAAAGAAGTAGTGATTCTTGAAGGAGCGGACCTCCGCGAAGTGGAACCGGGCGATTACGAACTTATCTGCCTGCCGCTCAAATACATCGGCGGAGCAGGCGACGGAGCACCTGCCCGAACGATCCTTCGTGAATTAAATTTGCAGCTATGAACGTCAACGAGGAAGATTACAGGCAAAAGGTTTACGAACTTGTCGGCCAAATTCCGGCTGGAAAAGTAATGACATACGGACAGATCGCGATCATTCTCGGCGAAGGCTATACGCCGCGAACGGTCGGCTATGTGATGCACGCCGCCGAAACCGAAAATGTGCCGTGGCAGCGGGTGATAAATTCGCAGGGCGCGTGTTCGACTGGGCGAATGACAATACCGATGAATTTGCAGCAGGAATTATTGGAGCAGGAAGGAGTCATTTTTAATGAAAAGGGCCGCTGCGATCTGAGCGTTTTTCAGTGGCATCCAGATGGTTTTGAGCCGGAGGAGGATATTCAGCCAAGTCTATTGGGGTAATGGAACGCCGGCATCCTGCCGGCGTCAAGCATTGCTTCAATGCGAACAACCCCTTTGACGACAAACCGTTTACCGGCAACGTAACCGCATCGAAGACTCTGCGGGCAGGCAAGGTGCCTGCGCTCCATTATCTTCCCCATTTCAGCTTGTTACGCAGGACATCGAAATAATTCCGGTTCGGCGGCTGTACTAAATTAAATGTCGTGCGGCTTTTACGAATCGCTACTTTATCTCCCGCCTTCATTTGATATCCGATCTGGCCGTCGAGCGTTAGAACTACGCCTTCGTTTTCGATTTTTAAGATCAGTTCGATTTCGGCGGTATCAGGTACGACGATCGGGCGATTAGTTAGTGTGAACGGGCAGATAGGTGTTAAAACTACGGCGTTCATCGATGGGTAAACTATCGGCCCGCCGGCTGATAAATTATAAGCGGTCGAGCCAGTCGGCGATGAAACGATAAGGCCGTCGGCACGAAACGAATTTACGAACAACCCGTTCAGATTCACGTCGATCTCAATGATCCGGGCCAAAGCGGACTTATTTATTACAATATCGTTGAGCACGCGGCCTTCGGCGAGCAATTCGTCGCCTCGCCAGTGATCCGCATGAAGCATCACGCGGCGATCGATCTCGTAATGGCCTTCGAAGATCGCTTCAAGAGCGGGAAACATTTCCTCGATCCGAAATTCGGTCAGATAACCGAGGCTGCCGTAG
>JANMSP010000295.1:0-7155 GCA_031389475.1 Pyrinomonadaceae bacterium | reverse complement strand
ATCCGTGATCGCGTATTACGGCATCGAAAATCATTCGAAGTGGATTTTCACGCCACTTTTCCGCGGTACTGACCGAAATAACTCAGGGTTTACCCAGCCTACACCTCAAGTTCGATAGCGATCATTACAGTCGGATAATCTTTAAGTTTTGACATTCCCGCTATTTAGAATTAACTTAATTCTAAATAAGGGAATATTTATGCTGCATAATACAAAAATCGATCTGGCGAAGGGGAAACGCGAGAAGCTTATTACACTTCTAAACCAGCGGCTAGCCGATGCCGCTGATCTTAAATCACAGGCAAAACAGGCGCACTGGAATGTAAAGGGAATGAATTTTATCGCCCTGCACGAATTATTTGACCAGGTTTCGACCGAGGTCGATGTTTATGTCGATGATATTGCGGAGCGTATAACGACGCTTGGCGGCACCGCGATGGGAACCGTGAGGCTCGCGGCGGAAAAGTCTTCATTGAGCGAATACCCGCACGAGATAAGCGAGGGTGCCGATCACGTAGATGCTCTTTCAAGCGCTTTAGCGGATTTTGGTAAGAAGGTACGTGCTGATATCGACACGACTGACGAACTCGGCGATAAGGACACGGCCGATATTCTAACCGGAATTTCACGCGGAACCGACAAGCTTTTGTGGTTCGTCGAAGCTCATATTCAGTCGTAATATACGGCAGTCTAACTGGCCTGAAATGGGAAAATTATGCTGGAAAATCATATATCGAAGGAAAACTTAACGCGGCGGCGTGACGAGGTTCTAGCTCAATTGGACAAGGTTAATCAAGATCTTCAGAGGAAACTCGACCCCGATCCGGAAGAGCAGGCTATCGAAGTCGAACAAGAAGAAGTTGCGATCGCGAGGGAAGCTAATCTCCGAAGGGAATTATCGGGCATTGAGGACGCTTTGCTTGATTTCGATTAAATCGTTACCTCAATCGTTATCGTTGAGAATTCTTTCGAGCGGAGTTATATCTCTTGACGCGTAGAATTCAAAATCGTCGCTTGCCTTGGATTCGGGCAGCAGGACGCGCGATCCACCCACGGGAAACTTTAACAGCTGGATGTCCGGCTCATTTTTCCAAATACGGGGCACGATCCAGAACCACTGGACGAGTCCGAGCACAAACAGCAATGTGAGGTTCACATACATCCCTTGCATGGAATTCGGCTGAACATTCAGAACATAATCGGCCATAAATAAAAGCGGGATGCCAAATAGACTGATGGGAAAGGATAGGATAAACATCGTGGTGGTGGCAGTGCCGATAGAATTTGCCGCGAGGGCCGGCGTATCTGCGGTAGAAGGCAGAAATATAGGCAGGATCAACGCGAAAAGACTCACCAACAGCCACATCCCGCTCAAAGATAACTTAAATCGCTCGTTCATCTGAATGCCTCCTGTTTCAACTGCTAATTTAGACACCGCAAACCCAGGTTTTGTTCCCGACACGCTAAATTCTTTCGTGTTATAATTTTCGCAATCTGCCGGCAAAAAATAATCTATGACTTCGACGACGGACATCCTCACCGGCACCGTGAAAGGCCCGGGCCTGCTTCCCCACGAATATCTTTTTATTACGAAAGATAACCGCAAAAACCGTATCGGCGAGTTTGTCTATTACGAAGCGACCATCGACGAAGAAACACGCAAGATCGTCGGGACGATCAATGGCCGTAAGCTCGTGCGGAACTTGCCGGATGCGTTTCTGGCCGATCCTGGAATTCCGCCGTCGGCAATTTCTTCGCTCATCGGCCTCGAAGGCGATGCTCTCGAAATTTACGAGATCACCGTCGAAACCATCGGATATTTCAGCCGCAAGCTGAATGATTTCGTCAATCCACGCATTCCGCCGACGCCGGGCGACTGCATTTATCTCGCGTCATCGGAAACGCTGTCTGAAATGCTCAGCCCGAAACGCATCGGCAATAATGGTTCGGCGCATATCGGCAGCCTTTTAACACGCGAGCCGGGCGAAGTTCCTGTTGTTCTTTCTGTGAAAGATGTAGTTTCGACGCATCTTGCGATTCTGGCTTCGACCGGCTCGGGAAAATCTTATACTGCTGGTGTGTTAGTTGAGGAATTGATGAGCCCGCATAACCGCGCATCGGTCGTGATCGTCGACCCGCACGGCGAATATCACACGATGCAGTCGATCCAGGGCGATCCGCAATTTGCGGGAGACGACGGCTATAAACCCGAAGTAAAAATTTTCACGCCGGACAAGATCAAGGTGCGCTTTTCGACATTGACCGAAGCCGATGTCAAATATCTTCTCCCCGAAGGCACGTCGGAAAAAATGCTGCATTTCCTCGGTCAGGCTTTTCGCAGCATGAATGACCAGCTCAAGGCCGAGGGCAAGCGCGATTATCTTTACAGTTATTACGACCTCCGCGATCACGTCCAGAAACAGCAGTTCGGCAAGGAGGGTGAAAATGCCGGCGACGGTGGGAACGTATCGTCTATTCAGGGATTGCTCTGGCGGCTCGACGCCCGTTTCGACCGCCCTGACGGCATCTTTTCCGCGACCGAGCATATACCTCTCCAGGACCTATTCCGACCCGGCCGCTGCACGATCTTGCAGCTTTCCGATATCGAACAGCACGAACAGCAGGTCATCGTCGGCACGCTTTTGCGGCGCGTGAATAAAGCCCGTGTGATGACCGTCCGCGGCGAAGCCGATAAGGGCGAGAATTTTCTCGATTACCCGGTTTTCACCCTTCTTGAAGAAGCCCACCGATTCGCTCCCGCAGGTGCGAGTGTGGTTTCGACAAACGTGCTCAAACAGATCCTCTCCGAAGGCCGTAAATTCGGCGTCGGTATCGGGCTGATAACACAGCGTCCGGGAAAACTCGATCAAGATGTCCTTTCACAATGCATGACTCAGATCATAATGCGCATAGTCAACCCGATCGACCAGCAAACCGTCGCCCAATCCGTCGAAGGAGCCGGCCGCGCCATGCTCGCCGAACTTCCCGCTTTTACGAAAGGCCAGGCAATAATCTCCGGCGTCGGCATCAACACGCCCGTAATGTGCCGCATCCGCCCACGCCTCACCAAACACGGCGGCACCGACCTCGATGCCCCTTCGGAATGGATGAAATGGCACTCGTCGGAAGAAACTGATAAACGCGAGCAGGACGAAGCTCCATACCTAAAACCGACTTCGGAAAAGAGGCCTGAAAAAATAGGCAATATTAGGATTTGACTGTTAAAATGAAATCATTATGGTTGTTCATTTCATTTTGAGTGATTATCTCGACAAAGCTTTATCCCAAGCAGAATACGACAAATTGGAAGACGGCACCTTTTTTGGCCGAATTCCCTCCTGTAAAGGCGTGGTTGCATTTGCCGTAACCTTACGCGAATGCGAACAGGAACTACATTCCGTACTGGAAGATTGGGTTTTAGTGGGCCTTAAACTCGGACACCCGATGCCTGTTTTAGACAACTTAGATTTGAATAGAACACCTGTTTATGAGTCGTTGGAATCCGTGTAAGCGCGGCAGCTTTATCAAAAAATTGCGGAAACTTGGATTTGAAGGTGCTTATTCCGGAACAGAGCACCAGTTTATGGTTTACCAAAACCAACGGCTCACCATTCCTACCAATTTTGAATATTCCGTTCCTCAGCTGAGAATGATGTTGCGTGAAGTCGAAGAAATTATCGGCCGCCCAGTCCCTCACGAAGAATGGAACGAATTGGCTTAACGCAAAAACTTATTGCGTTTGTTAATCGAGGTGATATCTTGGACCGCCAGCGAATTGATTCTTCAAGTATTAAATCGGTCGGCTACGATCCGGATGCGGAAATTCTGGAGATAGAGTTTCGCAATGGCGGTGTTTATCAATACCTTGACGTTCCAAAACGAGTTTACGAAGATGTGATCAACGCTTCGTCAGCGGGAAGATATCATACTGTTTATATCAAGGATGAATTTCGTTTCAGGCGAATAAAATAGGAATCGCATTAAAAATTTCAATTATAAAGTTCTGCTAGTTTTTGCTCCGCTGTTGATTTTGATCGGCGTTTTAGGCTTTGTGATTCCGGCGGAAAGCTCTGTGACGAGCGGTGTCGCTCCTTACAACGTCTTTCACATTATCTTCGGAGGCTTTGGGCTTCTGCTGCTTTATTCAAACAATCACAGCTACATTCGCGGGTTCAATATCGGTTTTGGGCTGATAGATCTTTACCAGGCTTTTGCGAGTTTTTGGAATTTGTTTCCTGAACGGCTTTTTCAGTGGACGCGGGCCGATGATTTTTTGCACATTGTTATCGGAGTTGCGCTCGTGGCCGTCGGATTATTCGCGGACAGAAGACGAGTTTAAAAACCCTTGACTTCCCTTATCCGGTAAAGCTCTTTTGTGTTGCTGTCCGCAAGGTCCTTTCTTACTAATAAAACCAGATCGACGCCGGGACGCAGCGGGAACATTCCTGCAAAACGGTAATCTGCAGAGTATTTCTCGATCACTTTATCGTCCTGATCCTTCTTTTTGGCGACGATCATTTCAGCTCCGGCCGCTTCGGCCATTGTGGCGTGGAAGATCGCTTTAGGGTAATCGTTCATGTACCAGACCATCGGCCAGTAATCCGGCGATACGATCTGCACAGCAGTTTGTTTTCCTTTGCCGCTTTTTTCGGCGTAGCGTTCTATCTCGCTTATCAAATCTTTAAATTCACGCCGCGTGTGGGCGTAAATATACGGCAGATCATTGTCGTCGTAGCGGACAAAATTGATGTCGTAAGATTGATAAGCCAGTACGCAGGTTGCGGCAACAGCAAGCGTTCCGGCGGTGATCTTCGATGCTATTTTCTCGGACGCAAAGAGTTCATTAATTGCGTAACCCGCAGAGATACACATCGGCAGCAAGAATGAAAGAAGCAGCCACGGCGTTTTGTAGGGAATTATCGAGTACGCCAAAGCCAGTCCGAACGCCCACAATCCGGTAAAGATCGCGAAACGGTGTCGTGCTTTTATCAATGCGATAAGCGTACCGGCGGCGGCCAGTAAAAGTATCGGCGCCTCGATCCGCCACATCCATTTCAGATAACCCCAGAAACCGTTTTGCGTATGGTCTTTACTGCCGGTTTTGCTCCAGATCGTGTAGGCATCGACCGCTTTTTGCACGCCTTCCGGATAGGTGAAGAAGGACGAGAAAAACAACACGATAATATACGCAAACACAGCCGCGACAGCAACGCCGATTAGAATCAGGTCATTGCCGGAACCAAGCCCAGTGCGAAATCCAGACCACGTAATAGGCTCATTCGAAAGCTCATCGATTACGTAAGTTTTGCCGTAAATCTTTTGCCACATCCACACGAAAAAGCATGCTATGAGCATTGTTCCCAACGTGATAAACGCCGTTTCTTTAGTGGCGAACATCAATGCCGCCGATGCTGATGCCAGCAGAATATATATCGGCCGGCCGTCATTCCACAGAACCAGCATTCGCATTACAAAAAATACTAGAACCGCTTCCAGCAGAAAGAGGCCAATACGGTAAGCCCAGATGGCGTCCGTGCCGTCACCGGCAAAGCGGTGAGCAAGATTCAATGTCGAGGGCAGGAAACAAACTAGCAGAATCAAAGCCATCCATCCAATCGCGAAAATTCCCGCCTTCTTACGATCGATGAATAATAGTACCGATACAACAATCGCCAAGCTAAGGAAAACAAAAAATATCTCGTGAATAAAGTATCGCGATATAAAAACCATTCCCGGCGAAAGAGCCAGAAAGAGTGCGGCAAAAAGGCTCCCGATCCGTCCGATATATCGTTTGAGAAACAGAGCCAGAACGACGGTCAGAACGCCGAATATCGCCATGCTGGCCCGCACCGAAACGGTCTCAAGCCCGAAAACCTTTGAGAATGCAAGGGAAATGTAATACAGCGTCGGGCCGTGATAGTTCGCCGGGTCATACCGATAAACGTCGCTGCGGAATAGCGTCGTCAGAAAATAGCCGTTAACACCTTCGTCATGATGAAAAGGTTTGAGGCCGAGTTGGTAAAACCGTAGAAATGCGGCTAGCGCGGTGACAAAAGCGGCTCCGGCCAGCCACGTCCAATCTCTTTCCGGTTTTATTTCCTGTTCTTCCATCGTTACTTGATCTTATAAACCTTGTATTCACCAGCTTGTGCAACCACCGGAAATTGGCTGAAAAACGCCTCGTTCGGGGCGACGGAACTTCTTTCCTCGGGCGAGATCAAAACATAACCGATACCATATTTCTGCAAAAGAGCCGAAGCCTCCGAGCCGCCCGCATAGATAGATTTAACATCACGTTCCCGCTCCGCGAAATCGATCCCGTGCGAACCGAGATGTCCCGGATACCGCATAAGCGATTGCCTGCCCGACAGAACGACGGCGGAATTGTACGTCGGGGCATTTAATATCAGCGAATCTCGCGAGGTCCGCTGTTTAATTCGTGCGGCGACCAAAACTGAATCGGCATTAAATACATTCATATTTACCTGTCCTGACGCAGTACGCCACACATCCAAAGCCCCTGAAAATATTAGTACAATAAAACAAGCCGCCGCAACGATTTTAAGGCCGTCGCTTCTTCGCCACATCCAAGCCACGGCAAAGGCGACGAACGGCAGCGAACCGACAAACCAATAGATCAAAACCTTTATATTGTCCCACTGCCACGGGGCAAGCTTTGTGACATTTGACAGTATGAATAGAAAAGCGAACGGGAGGTAAAATAGTAAGAAAGATATGGGATTAGGGATTAAAAGTAAATCGCTGTCTCTTTTGGCCTTCCTGTTTTTACCTGTTTCTAATTCCGCAATACCTCGATTGTCACGCTGATAAACCAGATAAAGCCCGGCACCAATCATTAAAAACAAAATTCCGGTATTCTTTATCCAAAACCATAGGAAATTGGTCTCACCCGAATCCCAGCCGAAATAAAACTCGAAGAACTTGCTTGTTTCGGTCGCGCTGCCGGATATGGACCATACAAGCTCGAGAATGGCGGGGATTCCGGTTCCAACACCAAATGCGATCCACTCACGCCATTCTAAAGGTTTTAGAGCGAACAGGAACAGAGTAACGACAAATAAGACCGCGAGGCTGTGTAGATGAATAAGCGGGAGCAGGCCGGCAATAAGGCCAACTATGAAAATGGAAAATGGA
>JANMSP010000272.1:0-4062 GCA_031389475.1 Pyrinomonadaceae bacterium | reverse complement strand
ACTGATTTTGTGATCTTGGACGAAGCTCACTATTTGGCGGACGAAGACCGCGGACACGTTTGGGAAGAAGCAATTATCTTAACGCCGCCGCGTATCAGATTATTGCTGTTATCGGCGACCGTCGGCCGGGCCGAAGAGTTTGCAAAATGGATCGAAGACGTGCGCGGCAGTCGCGTTCGAGTGATAAACAGAGCGGGAACAAGGCCCGTAGAATTACGGGCAGCCTATTTATCGAATGAAATGCAGCTATTTCCGCTGCTGGATGAAAGCGGCAGGATGAATCCGGACATTGAAAAATTCGCGAGCACGCAGCGGCGAACTTTTCGGAGAAGATAGGTGCAGAAGCCCGCGCGTTAGCTAGGGCGGAATAGGGATAGCCGCAAAAAGGCACAAAAAACGCAGTCAGAATTCTCACTGCGCATTTTGTGTCTTTTTGCGGCTATATTTCTTATGGCAATTTTGATAATCCGCCCTTGCTAACGCGCGGGCTTCTGCATTATTTGACTTTCAGCGATCCTACCAAAATACTCAAATCGCTCTGCGGAATTTGCAGGTCGAACATTACTTCGTTAGCTTTTGCCGAGAATTTTACGTTATCGACCATTCTAGCGAACACCTGATTATCGGGCTTCGACGAGCTGCCAAGAAAAGCTTTTCCGATAAATTTCAAACCTTCAAGCGTTTCCAATAATCCCTGGGCCTGCGCATTCTGCACAGTTCTTGCGGTCATATTTAGAGCAACTGCATCGCCGACCAAGTCCATGCTGCCGTAAATAAAGCGGATCGAATCGACATTTTTGCCAAGCTCGTCATTTTCCATCGGCAGAAATCCGCTCATTCCAGCGGGCACATTTGCCGCAAAATTCACGACGGAAATTTCTTTTTTGGTAAACAAACTCATCAATTCCGCTGCCGGCTTAGTTTTGCCTTCGAGCGTTTGCCGGACCAAAACCGGCGAGCCGAAAACGAGCGTGTTCGCGTCATAAACAGTAGCGGCGAGTTCTTTCGATAATTTGCCAATCGCTTTCTCAACCGCGTCATTCGATTTTCCCGGTGCCGTTTGCGGCTTGTTCTGGCGGGCGATCTCTTTGGCTTCGAAAATATAAACCGTGCGGTCGCCTAATCTCTCTTCACGGTACTTGCCTTTCGCTGCCAGTTTCGCCGCGCCCATCAGCGCGGCGGAATTGATCTGTCCGCGGGCAATTACTACAGGCTCGAAATCATATTCCTTTGCCGTGATCTTCTTGGCGGTGACGCCGGCCGCGAGGTATTCGAACTGGCGAATATCGATGCCGGTTCTGGTTTTCATTTCATCGATCTTGGCGATGATGTCCGCCAGCATCGGTTGATTGCCCGAAAGAACCGTCGGCAAAGCATCCGTGAAAGTTCGTTTCACATCGATTGTGGCCACGCCGTCTACGGCAGGCAATAGAGCCGCAAGCTGGCCGGTTTGAGCTTTCTTCAGAGCATTAGCCTTTGTATCGGAAATGCCCGAAGCCGCTAGATTCAACGTCAAAACGAAAAGTGCGAAAACAGCGATAATTCTATTCTTCATTCGAAAACCTCTCAAATAAAATGCAGTATATCAGTCCAAGATAACAGATGCGAAGCAAAGCCAAAAAGTTGGCAGGGAAGCGGAGTAGACCTTCAAGGTTGAGATGGCGGGTCGATACTGGCGGGAGCGATAGCAACCGGGTTCTTCTCTTGTCAGTACCGAGAGCGGTAGCGACCGGGTTCATTGAAAGGATAAAGGATAAAGGCGAAAGGATAAATGAAGAATAAAAATCTTCTACTTTATCCTTTCGCCTTTATCCTTTGCTACCACTATCGCTCCCGTTTTTGTCCGAAAGATAAAAATGCCACAGAAGCCGGGCGGCGGTCGAGCGGTGCGGAGACCATTTAATTGCCATTTCTACAAACTCATCCGAACCGGGCCGCCGTTCTGCTCCGGTTAATTTTTGCCATGCCGCGTGAAGTGCGATATCGCCTTTTGGCATTACATCCGGCCGGAGCAGAGCCATCAGCAAGTAAATGTCCGATGTCCACTCGCCGACACCCTTTAGTCCTATAAGTTCGGCCTTAACTTCCGCATCTGACATTTCGGAAAGGGCATTCAAATTGATTCGCTCAGCCACGATCGCTTCCGCAAGATGCCGTGCATACGATGTTTTCTGCCTGCTGAATCCGACACTTTTTAGTTCCTCATCATCCAGTGCGAGCAAACTTTCCGGCGCTACTTCGCCCAGCCGCAGCGACAATTTGTCGAAACAAGCCTTTGCCGAAGCCAATGAGACCTGCTGTTCGAGAATTATTTGGAGAAGCGTCGCAAAACCCGGCGGCCGGTCCCACAACGGCGGCGTGCCATAGGTTTCATAAGCAAGTGCGAGTCGGTCGTCCTTGTTTGATAACTCACGGCAGGCTTGCTCTAAAGTGTGCGTGTCAAGAGGGCGGATCATCAGATACTCCAATTTACCAGATCGAAGGAACGGCGGACTCATCAAATTCGATACATTCGCCATCGGGCAAAATATGAATTATCTGCGAAACGCCTTTTGCCTTCAGCATCGGTGCCAGCATCCCGACGCGGTGGCAATTGGCACGCGGAATTTTATGATCGGAAAGCGGCTTCGATTCCGAGCACATCATCACCGTTCGCACATCCGACGCGATCTCGATTATTCGGTCGACGCCGCGTGCCAGATCGTCCGGCTTCGGCTTCGTTTTTCCTCCCGTCTCCGGCAAATGCTCGTACCCAATACCGTTCTCACTCAGCAATTCCGCCAGCACAAACCCGTTGAACTGTGGCCACCGTGACCGTGCAACGCTCCGCACATCGCAGAGAAACTCGATCTCGTACTGCTTTAACAATTCAAGAAAATACGGAAACGGATGGCGGCCGTGACCGATGGTGTAGACTGACTTCATTTATTTGCCTCGCGGATTTCTTCTACGGAGGTTGGATTTTCGAGGGCCGACAGATCGCCGGGGTCTTCGCTGAGGTATGCGGAGCGGATGACGCGGCGCATAACTTTGCCGTTGCGGGTTTTTGGCAGGGCGGAGACGAAATGGATCTTTGACGGGGCGAGCGGTTTGCCCATGTCGCGGGCGACGAGGGCCTTGAGTTCTGCTTCGAGTGGAGCGTGGACGCCCTCGTCCGCATCGCCGCTTGCGGTGAAATCACTTGGTTGAGCCTGGTGCTCATCGCGGACGAAGGCGTCCGCGTTCCGCACGACGAACGCCACCATTGCCGTGCCTTTTGCTTCGTCGGGGACGCCTATTACGGCGGCTTCGGTGACTAGCGGATGGGCGACCAGTAAACTTTCGACTTCGGCGGGGCCGACGCGTTTGCCGGCTACTTTTAGAGTGTCGTCGGAGCGGCCCAAGATAAAGTAATGTCCGTCTGAATCGCGCATTGCCCAGTCGCCGTGTACCCAAATATTTTTGAAGCGGCTCCAGTAGGTTTCGAGATAGCGCTCCCGCTCTTGCCAGAATCCGCGTGCCATGCCGATCCAGGGCTGTTTGATAACGAGTTCGCCGACCTCGTTCGGGCCGACAGATTGACCGTTTTCGTCGAGAATATCGACATCCATTCCGGGACACGGAGCCGGAAACGAGCAAGGTTTTTGCGGCAACAGCGGGTTGCCCATCAGGATGCCGCCGGAAATTTCGGTGCCGCCGGAATAGTTGATGATCGGTAGTTTCGAGTTGCCGACCTTTTCGAAAAGCCACCACCACGGCGCCGGATTCCACGGCTCGCCGGTTGATGCGAATAAGCGAAGGGATGAAAGGTCGTGGCGCTCGAATGGCATCTTGTCAGTACCGCCTGCGTCAGCGGGTGGCTGAAGTTGGGTTGCTGAATTTATGGTGTCTTTCGACTGCGTTAAACCACCCGCTGACGCAGGCGGTACTGACTCGCGGGCGGCCAGCGACCTTATCAGCGTCGGCGAAATACCGAGAACTTCGACCTTGTGTTTTGCACAGAATTCCCACATTCGGTCGGGTGTCGGGTAATCGGGAGCGCCGTCGTAGATGCAGATCGTCGCGCCGTTTATGAGTGCGCCG
>JANMSP010000218.1:0-12336 GCA_031389475.1 Pyrinomonadaceae bacterium | reverse complement strand
TCTGGATGAAGCGCGGCGGACGCTGGCAAATCGTCGAGGCGGACACCTCGCAGTTCACCGATGAACAAACGTTACGGCACATCGAAGGCGAATGGGTCGCGGCCCTGAAAAATGAGGACAAGGCGTGGCTTGAGCGCACTTTCGCCGACGAATACACGACTATCGGTTGGAACGGCAAAGTGAGAAACAAGGTCGAAGACATCGCCGACACGCTTTCAAACATCGACACGATCACGACTGACGACATCTCCGATATGAAAGTGCGCGTTTACGGCGACACCGCGATAATCATCGGTCGGCTACATTTAACCGGCAAGGATAAAAACGGTGCTTTTAACCGTAATTATATTTTTACTGACCTATTCATCAGGCGCGATGGTCGCTGGCAGATAATTTCCACGCAAACAACGCTCGCCGCACCGGACGCGACAGCGAAAAAATAACTTACGTCCGTCGCAATTAGAAAAGGAAAACTATAAAAAATCAAAGAGGTAAAAACTATGAAAACAAAAATAACAATAGCAAGAACACTCACGCTGGGTGTCGTTGCCGGCATACTCGCCGGGTTTATTATTTGGAACGTCGATCACGCTAGTGCACTAAAGGAAGTGGAGGGAAAAGTTCAATTCGGCATTGTCACCATGCTTCCGGCGGTGCAGAACGCTCGCATCAATTTGGTCTGGATTACCGCGGACGGTTCGGTTATCGATGATCCGAACCTCCGCCCGTGCCGCGTCAAAGTAACGATTTTCGATGCCGCCGGGAGGACTTTCGGTACTCCGGATACTATCGATCTGCGGCCGGGCATGGCCGTCAGCCGTGCCGTCATCCCGCCGGGCACGACACAGATCGAGGGCGGATTTCAGTTCCGGGCGACAGTAAAGTTTATTGACCCGGAAGATGCGACGCGACGCAGCCGCTGCACCGTCATTCCGACAATGGAAGTGTTTAGCAGAGCAACCGGCCAAACTTTGTTTATGTATCCCGGACTGGCCGAAGGCTTCAATCCGCAGCCGGATCCGCCGGGACGGGATTAAGTAAAAAGGTAAAAGTGAAGAACCGATTTCTTGATTTTCACTTTTACCTTTTACATCGCGTAAGCAATTAATGGTTGGTCAAGAATTAACAGACGGGTCAGAACCGGGAGCGGTAGCGACCGGGGTACTAATCGGTAGCGGCAGAAGAACCCAGTCGCTATCGCTCCCGGTTCCGACATGCTCCGCCAGGGCTTATTTGAATCCTTTCAGCAAAACCGCATCGTAATTCCGCGAACCGCGGACGAGGGCGAGATAGCGGCCGTCGGGTGAGAAGGCGAAATCGTAAATTTGTTCGGAAGTAAAGTTCGTCAGTTTTTGCGGTTCTCCGCCATCCAGCCGCTGCCGCCAGAGATTTCCGACATAATTTAAATCCATGCTTTCATAAACCAACGATTTTCCATCCGCCGCCCAGGCAAATGACGGTCCCGGAACAACGTTGATAACGACCTCAAACTCATTCAATAGTTTACATTCGGGAAACGATCTAACAAGTATTTTTCGCTTATTGTCCTGACGTCCGTAATAAGCGAATCTGGTGCCTTCGGGCGAGATTGTAACGCGGTTGCTTTTTTCTTCGGTCAGCCGGATCGCTTCGCCGCCTTCGACCGGCACTCTCCAAAGACTTCCGTCGTCGATTGAATTGAAAACGATCGTCAGGCTGTCGGGTGTAAAAACCGGGTAAATTTCGCCTTCGCCATTTGTAATCTGCGTCGAATCGCCGCTGCCGATATCCATCCGCCAAACATTTCGCCGCCCACTCTGGGTGGATATATAAGCGATAAATCGGCCGTCGGGCGAAGCGGTAACGTGACGTTCCAAAAAATTATTGGCGGTTAATTGTTTTTTGTCGCCGCCATCGGCATTTGTCAGCCAGATGTCGGTTTCAACCGTATCTTTAGTCGGAAAAATAAGCTTACCGTCAGCCGTCCAGGTCACATCGAACCGCGCTTTGGCAATCGGCTTGATTTCGGACAAATTATCGGCGGGAGCAACCCAGACCGATGAATTCAAGGATTCCTGAGTCGCCACGATTTTACTGAAATCCGCCGATACTCCGCGTAGTACGAGCGAATCGGAATCGTCGGTAATTTGTTCGGCCCGCCCGTCGGGAAGCGAAACACTCCAAATTTGATTTGTGCCTTCCAGCTTTTCCCGCCCGGTAACCAGTATGCCGCTTTTATCGGACAGCCATGTAACGGTCTGAAGGCTGCTCCAATTAAAGTCGGTCAGGGACCTTTGCGTCCCGTCTTCGAGGCTGAGCTCCATCACGCCGTAACCCTTTCCGCCCCAACTGTATTCACCGTTCCCGATCAAATAGGCAATAGATTTTCCATCGGGCGACCAGTCAACCGAAAATACGTAACGCGGTCTCGGGCTCGAAAAAACCTGCCGCTCGTTTTTGCCGTCGGCATCGGCAATCATTATCGAGCTGCCGGCCGCGTCCATTTTGGTGTAGGCAATTTGCCGGTCGTCGGGCGAAGGGCTGTAAGAGCCGTGAATTTCATCTAAAACGAGCGTCGGCGGACCGCCGAGAATCGAAACGCGGCTCAGATGCGCCGGCTCACCTCCGCGCCGGTGAAAATAAATAATAAATTCGCCGTCGCGCGAAAAATTCGAGCCGATGTAAGTCTCTTCGGTCGAGGAGATGACGGGCACGCTTTTGCCCGTTACAAACTGCCGCAACCAAATCGTGTTTTTACCGCCTTCGACCGTGATATAAGCGAGAAGCTTTCCATCCGGCGAGATGCTGATCGAGTTCGCGTCGCCGGTGTCGGTCAATTTTTCAACACTCAAAAATCCAGCTGCAAGACTAGTCGAAGTCTTAAATCTTTGAAAAAAAGATGTCTGATTTGTCAGCGTGAAGAAACCGGTAAATAAAAACATGCCGATTAGTATCGCGGCGGCCGAATAAAAAACGGGACGCAAGCGTATCTTGGAAAATGCGTTCAGCGGCGGAGCGTCGGTAATAATTTTTTCGTCGAGGAAATCATTGTGTGCAATTTTATTATTTGTTTTCGCAACGCTTTCGTTTACGCGCCGTCCATTAGAAGCGGGAACAGCCGAAATTCGTTCTTTCTGAGGAGATTCTTCGATCCTGGCAATGAACCGGTAGCCTCGCCGGGGAACCGTTTCGATAAAACGCGGCTTGGCGGCATCATCGCCCAGAGCCTTGCGGATCATTTTGATATTAAATGTTAGATTGCCTTCCTCGACGAAACGGTCCCGCCAGATACGCTCCATCAACTCACCTTTTTCAAGTAGGCGTCCGGCATTTTCGACCAGAATTTCCAGGGTGTCGAAAACTTTCGGCGTCATCGGAACGGGCGTGCCGTTATGCAGCAGCGCTTTCTCGGAAGGGTCTAAGCGAAAGTTCTCAAATTTATAAAACCGATTCGTTTCGAGCGACATGAAACCCTCTCATAGATCTCTCATCGAAGTTTCACCCCATTCTCAAGACTTTCAGACTTTACTAAGCGGATGATGACTGATCTTAGCACATCCTTGGGTTTTGCCGCAGGAAGATTTTGCCGGCAGAACGGAGAGTATAAATATGAACCAAATAGATAAAGTTTTCAGCACACAGTCAAAAATGACGTTCGGTTCGGCTTGTCTGGCTGCAATATTCGGGCTTGTTCTGGCCGTGTCGATGTTCGCTCAGACGACTGAATTTACATACCAGGGCAAACTCAGCGACACGGGGGCCAATTCGGCCGCTTACGATTTTGAGTTTCGTTTGTGCGGTTCGGAAACGAATTGCTCCACTCCGATTGCGACGCTTCAACGTCCGGGAATTGCGGTTGCGAGCGGTTTATTTACGGTCGGAATCGATTTCGGCGAAAGCTCTTTCGACGGCACGGACAGATTTTTGGAGATAGCCGTCAAACGCCCGGCGGAAACAATTTTCGTCACGCTCGCTCCGCGTCAAAAATTAACTTCTACGCCTTATACGATCCAGTCGTTAAAGGCGGTGAATGCTCTTCAACTCGGCGGCGTGGCGGCGAATCAATTCGTGCTGACCGGCGACACTCGACTCGATGCGAACAACTACGTGCAGAATACGAATACGCCGCAGCCGGCCGTCAATTTCAACATCGGCGGAACCGGCGCGGCGAATATTCTTAATGCGGCGACGCAATTCAATATCGGCGGCTCGCGCATCCTAAGCGCCACCACGGGATCGGGGAATCTATTTGTCGGCTTCCTAAACGGCGGCAGTATTACGACCGGCGTCGCCAACTCATTTTTCGGCACCAACACAGGCAACGCCAATACGACCGGCAGCCGCAACTCGTTTTTCGGTGTGTTTGCAGGCATGAACAACACAACCGGAAGGAGCAACTCATTTTTCGGAACGTTCGCCGGGTCGAAGACCGTGGCGGGCATTAACAACTCTTTTTTTGGAGATAGCGCGGGCGAGCAAAATGCGAGCGGCATCAGCAATTCTTTCTTCGGATTTCAGGCAGGGCAGAAAACTTTAATTGGCGGTTCTAACTCTTTTTTTGGAAGTAATGCCGGCAGCGTCAACACGGGCGACACTAACTCTTTTTTTGGAAACTCCGCAGGTTTTAATAATATCAGTGGCAGCAATAACACTTTTATCGGAGCCGGGGCCGGGAATTCTAATGCCTTAACGCAGGTAAATAATTCGACCGCAATTGGTTTCAACGCGGTTGTTTCGGCAAGTAATACAATTGTTCTCGGCACAAGTCTGGAAACAACGAGAATTCCTGGCAGGCTGGTGGCCACTAAGCTTTTAACGGGCGGCGGCCCGGTGGAAAGCGGTGCGGTTGCGCAAACATTTAGCAGCGGCGCTATCTCCGGCATATTCACTGGAAATATTTTCTTATTTGGGCTGGATACGCTTCTGGCTTCACCAGTGCCGTTATGTATTCGCTCGACTGCTCTGGGCGGCGGATTTGGAGGAGATGGATTAGCCCGCTGCAGTTCACCCTTCTCCTCCGTTGCCGGCAAAACCGATGTGCGGCCTTTTTCGGGCGGGCTCGAGATTATAAAACGTCTGAAGCCGGTTACGTTCAAATGGAAAGCGGACGAAACAAGCGATTTCGGGCTGAACGCGGAGGATGTCGCCGAGGTCGCGCCGCAGCTCGTCACGCATGACGGCAAAGGCAAGGTCGAGGATGTTAAGGAAAGCGGCTTTAATGTCCTGTTCATCAACGCTTTTAAGGAACAGCAAGTTCAGATCGAAGCGCAAAACGAACTACTTAAACGGCAGCAGCAGCGAATTAACGAGTTGAAAAATCTCGTCTGCGCGACGAACCGGGACGCAAAAGTCTGCATGGAGAGATAAATGAAAATTAAATTACTGCGGATAATTTTGCTGCCGCTGCTTATCGCGTCCACCGGAGCCGGGCAAACGGGCGGCTCGTTCAATATCGGAAAATCGGTAATTGCATCGGGCGGCGGCACGAGTTCAGGCGGCGCTTTCGTTGTTGAAGGCACGGCCGGACAGCCCGCAGCAGGCATTATTCAAGGCTCTCCGTTTTCGATTTCCGCTGGTTTTGTAAGTCCGTCGCTTACACCGACCGCCGCAACGGTTGCTGTTTCCGGGAGAGTTTTAACTCCATCGGGCAGAGGCCTGATGAACGCCGTTGTTTTGCTGACAAACGCGAACGGCGGCACGCGCTCGGTGCGGACAGGCACATTCGGCTATTACCATTTTGTAGATGTTGAAGCCGGTCAAACCTGTGTTTTCAGCATTCGAAGCAAACGGTTTCAATTTTCGCCACAGGCCGTAATGGTATTCGAAGAGGTAAATGGGTTGGATTTTACCGCGCTGCCGTAATCAAAAAGGCCAAATTCGCTTGAAGCGGAAAGTTGTCGAAAACTTACGGATGCGATGATTTCCATTTAAGGTTTAAAGTCAAGTAAAGCAACAGGTTATCACTTGAAGTGGGTATTGATTCGGTTATGCCTGCATTCTCTGGCGGCAGGTGGAAGTTCAGACACCGCTT
Source organism: Pyrinomonadaceae bacterium (assembly GCA_031389475.1). Classification (GTDB taxonomy): domain Bacteria; phylum Acidobacteriota; class Blastocatellia; order Pyrinomonadales; family Pyrinomonadaceae; genus OLB17. Next base: position 6,326 of record JANMSP010000218.1, on the reverse strand, counting down.
ATCAACGCATTCGTGAATTTTGAAAAAGGAAAAAGGAAAAATGGCAAATATAGAAATAGCAAATATCATGGGTTCGACATTTCAACACGCAAACATTTCTTACATTGTAGGAGTTGGAGAGAGAAATGAAAGATCGGATGTAATGCTGATACAGGCATTATTCAAACTGGTCGGCTATAACGAGTCTAATGCAAGAAAATGTTTCGGATCGGCCGTCAAGGATTTACCGGAAATAACCGGAAATTTCGACGCAAAAACAAATGGAACAATACGGGAATTTCAGATGAGGATGTCGAATCATCTGCTTAATGTCGATGGAAAAATTCATCCGGCAAACTACAAAAATAGAATTATAAAAAAATTCGACGGACGGCTAATGGCAATCACGCTGCTCAACAGGGACGCGGTAGATGGAGCAATTGAATATGGCGGCAGTACGATTTTAGCTCTAAAAAGCATCGCTCCGCAACTCCTTCTAATGCCGGCCGCTCCGTAACCCGTTCAAAGAGGGGGAACTGATAACAGTAAGCTCGAGCGTTTTCCGGCGCCGAGCAGAAAAGGCATAACACCGTCAGCCAGGCACCATTGCAAAACCCAATATCGGCAATAATTTAATCCAAAAAAGGAGAAAAGGAAATGAGATTTTACGCAAAGATGAATTCAACGCAAACAGGGACGGAAGTCTTTAGATTCGGTTATAAAATTGATGCATCGGAGAAAATTTTCTGGAAAGAAGGCAATATAAAAAGCGTTCACGACTTTAAAAGGACAATCCAAAACGAACTTACAAATTCAAGTAAAAACATATTCGACAATTTATGCTTGTGGATAGACATTTCGAATGATAGAGGAATCCGTCAGATGTTTTCCAATGTAAATACAACTTTTTTTGAAGTGATACTGTCTGCGCAGGATGATCTTGTTACTACCAGCAAACCCGCAACCGTTAAATTTATGTCGCCAACGTTAACTCATGCCGTTCCATCTCTGCCGCCATCCGGACAAATGAAAGCCCCGCTAACTCAAATATTAAGTTTCACGTTTGAAAAGAGTTTGCTTGTTAATTTTTAGAAATAAAAATAAATCACGGTTGAGAGACAAAAACGTGCCTTTTAATCTGTTAAAAAACACAACGGCAGTTCAGCGGCGGCAATTTAACTGAGTTTGAAGGGAGTTAATCATGGCTATCAGCGAAGAAAAACTAAATCAATTACTGGGAATCTGCATTACGGATTTCGGTGCGACAATGCACGCCGGTCTGGTCGTTATAGGCGAAAGCCTCGGCCTTTACAAAGCGATGGCTCAAGCGGGCAAAGCATTAACGCCTGTTGAATTAGCCGGACAAACGGGTACAAATGAATGCTATCTGCGCGAGTGGCTGAATGCACAGGCGGCGGGCGGCTATGTTTCCTATGACGCGGAAAATCAAACCTATTTCCTCTCGGAGGAGCAAGCTTTTGTGCTGGCTAACGAAACGAGCCCGGCTTATTTCCCGGGTGCGTTTTTGCTCGCCGTTTCGGCTGTTCGGGCCGTGCCCCAACTGACCGAAAAATTTAAGACGGGCGAAGGCATGGGTTGGCATGAGCACGACGCCGGTCTTTTTCGTGCAACCGAAATATTTTTTCGTCCCGGTTACGCCGCCAATCTCGTCGGAGCGTGGATTCCGGCCCTCGACGGCGTTGAGGAAAAATTGAAAGCCGGCGCAAAGGTCGCCGACATCGGCTGCGGGCTTGGAGCTTCGACCGTTTTAATGGCGCAGGCCTATCCGAATTCCACCTTCGCCGGTTTTGATTATCACGATAAATCAATCGAAACTGCTCGTCTGCGTGCGGCAGAAGGCGGAGTTTCCAGCCGCGTTTCGTTCGAGGTCGCCTTGGCAAAAGATTTTCCCGGGGACGATTATGATTTTGTCACTTACTTCGATTGCCTACACGATATGGGCGACCCGGTCGGTGCAGCCGCTCATGTCCGGGATTCCCTGGCTCCGAACGGAACCTGGATGATTGTCGAGCCGTTCGCTCACGATGAAGTAAAGGACAATCTGAATCCGATCGGACGCGCATTTTATTCGGCTTCGACGCTGCTGTGCACTCCGGCTTCGCTGTCGCAGGAAGTCGGGCTGGCATTGGGGGCACAAGCAGGTGAAGGGCGCATGCGGGACGTTATAATGAGCGGCGGTTTTTCGCAATTTCGCCGGGCGACGGAAACACCGTTTAATCTGGTGTACGAAGCCAAACCTTAATCATTCTATCTTGCACCGAACAAATTATTGGGCTTGGAAGGGAAACAGCTGAGATTGAATCCTGGTAATGTTAGTCAACAAGGAGAAAAATGTCAGATTCAACAGTTAGTATCTGGTTTGATTTGAAAGTGGGAACCGGGACGGGTGACAGGTTGAGCCCTGAGAAAAATGTCGGCCTGGCCGTGACGAAGGTTGCAATCGCCTCGATAATTATCCGGAATGTCTACATCGGTGATTTTGCGGGAGACTCCGGAAAAGCCCAGCCGACCGGCTTTTGGGACTGGATGCCAAAATGTATTTCAGAGGCGGAAAGAGTCTGCTCGTATCCATTGCCCGAACATTGGAAGAAAAATTTGCGCGGCGGCTGGCATTGGGGAGAAGTTGAAAAACATTGGAACAAACCTTTCTTAGCCTTGTCAAAGGATATTCCCAGATCGAAAAGAATAGGCGTCATCGCGGACTTTAAACCAGAAGATTTCCGGGGATACAATCCCAAAGAAAATAAATCCAGAAACATAGCTACCTCCGGCCACTGGATTATAAATGACGGCCAGTTGAACCTGAGCGGCACATGGGAATTCGTAAAACTGGTATAAGAATAATAAGCCTCGCTTTTCTTTTGTTAACAGAACGGTCGGATTTTATTTTCAAATAAGGAATAGGTCATTATGAAAAAGAATATAATTTTAACATTCGCGTTAATAATACTTTCAACGTTCGCCTTTCAAACCGCTGCGGCGCAATTTACGATAACGCTTCCGAAAATTCCGAAAATCAAAAAGCCGAAGGTTCAACAACCGGCGGCGACCCCCGACGGCCAACCGGCTGTTCAAGATCAAAGGTCCGAACAAAAAACGTCTTCACATGTTTCGGATGACGGGGAACAGTTAGGCCCTATAGCGATATTCGAATTGAATGAGATCGCCAAAGTCACTAAAGATGTCAGTGAATACACGCCGGAAGGCAAAATATACCTGGTCGATGCCATCGGCGCCGAATGGCTTATGCGGGCGGTCTCGCCGCGGGAGCGCGAAAAATGGATGACACGCCTGAATACCGTAAGTGCGAAGAAAAAATTTAATGAGGCTCTCGACGGCCTCGCCGCGGCAGCGGCAAAGAAGCTTCCTTCGTATAAAGGCGATCTCGATGAGTTCGAATTCCGCAATCCGGCCGAAGAAAAATTGATGCGGACCGAATTAACAAGAATTGCTAACTACAAGATTTACAAAACCGGTCTGGCTCAAGCCCACTGGCTGATCGACAAAGACAATTTTGGTTTGCCGAGGGCACGTTACAAAAGCGGTGCGTTCTGGATACGCGATACCACTGAAGACCATCCATACTGCACCATAACCTACGTCAACATCATTCAGGACTACGCCGGCGGCGGAACATATGCCGCCAGTTACACTCAATTTATCAAAGACAAGTTGATCGGCTGTCCGGCATCCGCTTATTGATTCCTGCAAATTAGCCGAAAAGAAAATTCTCACAAAAAATATTCTCAGAACAGTGATTCGCAGTTGATAAAAGTGTGTCAGAAAGTGTAGTTTATAAGACCCTATAAGCTTTGCGTCTTATTTTATGTCTCATGTTATTTTTCTCAAAAGTCTTAAGATTTACAGTACTTTCTAATTTATACATTATGACATTGGTGGGTTACGCCCGCGTCAGTTCCGTCGGTCAGAGTCTCGAATGTCCAGATCGACAATCTTAGGCACTGCAAAGAGATATCTCAGGAAAAGAAAAGCGGCACTTCTCAAAAACGGTCACAGCTCGAAGCCTGTCTCGAACACGTCAGTGAGGATGATGTATTAGTCGTCACACGGCCCGACCGGCTGGCCCGTTCAACTCTGCATCCGTGCTAGGTCGCCGACGAGCTAAAACGTAAAGGGGTGGAGCTTCAGGTCCTGGACTAGAACATCAACACCAGTGACGCGACCGGCAGAATGGCGTTCATTGTGTGGAAACGTCATCCATCACGGTCGGAGCAGTAAAATCGTATCGGGCAAGACGATCGACTTCTGTCTTAGAATGTCACAAACAGGAAACTCATTTCTGATCCAATTGTGATCACGGAAAACGATCTTTCGCTCTTGCCATAAATCGGCAACTGAGAACTCCGCAACCCTTTCTCCATTCACCAAGAAGCCTAAGGTGAAAAATTACAGTTGTCAGAAAGAAATGTCATATTACACCACCGGTGCACGTTGAATTTGATCAGGAAATAAGTGGCTGGCAACTTTACTGAATGATATAATAAGGTATTTGGTCTGCATGATATTTAAACATGGTTTTGTCGTTGTGATCGACACAAAGATGGTGGCAAGATGGTTGCAGTTTTCCAAATCAATACGAATCTTGAGGGGTCAGCCGACTGATGTAAAGTATTGAATTTAAGTCACTTTGACCTGTTTTGACAAAGTATGAAAAACACCCGGGTTCGCTTGGGGTGCGAGAGGCCGTGAGTTCGAATCTCGCCGTCCCGACCAATAAATACGGGCTTCTCGTGATTTTGCGAGAGGTCCGATTTTGCGAACTGGTTGCAGGTTGGGTGTATTGCCCCTCTTCAACTCAAATCTTTCCATCAATCTTGGAGCTTTGGAAGTCACCTACGTTCCGTCTATTTGGTTTACCAAGTATACGTGCATAACCGCGCTAAGCACCCGGGGCGGCGAGTGCTGCGAAAATGTTAAGGTCAATCGATGTTACGCCTGTCATAAGACAACCTCGCGGAGCGTTACCAAAAACGTGGATTCTTAAAAGCATCATTGAATAGCTGAGCAGTTACTCGAGTTTTGCCTGTATTATGCTTACTTAAAACGGGCAACTGGTGAAAACGCTTAAAGGACCGGGTTTAGGTTCTACTTTTCCGGTTGCGAGGTAATGCCCGCGATCCCCAAACTGATAAACACGTTAATCGGCGCGGTCGACTGAGGCCGCGGGCATTAAAGACTTCAAATACGGCAAACGGCCCATTGGTTTCCTTGAATAGACGCACAGGCTTGTTCGGAATACGGCTGACCTTAGGCTAATCTCGATGGTGTCCGCTAATTCCGGTAATGTGTTAAACCGCGAATTATTCCACGGCGGAAAAGATTTTTTCACGCTTTTCCGAATGGTTCTGTTAAAGCTCATACCTTAGTTCCGCCTAAAACGCTCCCGAAAATTAGAATGACGGCCGGTTATATTGCAAATAGACAGACGAGGAACGCGGCTTGCCCTTATTCAGTGTGCTGTTAGAAAGATCTGCTACAACAGGAGAAAAAGATGAAAGTTTTGCTGGCAACCGAAGGCTCTGAGTTTAGCAATGCCGCAATTGAAAAATGCTGTGAACTGTTTGCCGAATCCGAAAACACGGAGATACGAATCATATCGGCGGTTGAGCCTATGACATGTCCTGTAGAGCCGTTCGCAGTTTCAGCGGATTACGTAAATGAATTTAATAATGGAGCACTAAAAAGGGGAGGCACGATTATGATTGAAGTACAGGAAATGTCTGACATTGAAATTGACGACGTTCTGGAACGGGTCGGTTACGGGCATTTTGCCTGTTCGCGAAATGATCGGCCCTATGTTGTTCCGATCAATTATGCATACGATAAATCCAATATTTATATATACACAACCGATGGGATGAAATCCGACATCATCAATGCGAACCCTCAAGTATGTTTGCAGGTTGAGGAGGTTGTCGACAAAACGGACTGGCGAAGCGTCGTCATTAACGGGGAGGCTGAACAAATTATTGACCCAAATGAGCGGGAGGCGGCTCTTACCCTTATTCTTTCGACGAACCCGACGCTGACACCGGCGATTAGTATCAGGTGGATGGATAGTTGGGTGCGCGAAAATCGAGAGGTTGTTTACCGAATCAAGCCGCTTACAATCACCGGCCGTTCGTCGGCTAAAGTGAAAATAATGGCTGCAGTCATACCACGGGGAAATAAGCGGACATCTCAACTCTTTTGAAAAAGCTTTAAATTAAATCCGGAGTCTCTCTTAGGACGTGTCTCAATCGATTGACCCGATATTGAAATGTTCAAGCAGAACCTGCCATAGGTTATGGAACAAACATGCAGAC